>NZ_JADPKE010000112.1:0-4100 GCF_023073795.1 Bradyrhizobium sp. 159
CGGTTTTGGTCCACGGCATGGTGTCCTCCCTCGAATCTTTGCAAATCCGAAGGAATCACAAGCCGGCCAAAACCGCTCACCCTTTTTCGGTCAGGCTCTCAGGATGAGGGGCAACAAGCCCATGGTTTACGAAACGTTCAGCGCTCGCCTCTAATGATAGCGGTTGCTTAGAACAAGCTTCTGTAAACCGCTCAGGACGAGCAGCGCGTGATGTCCAAGGCCGAGCTATCGATCATCGACGAGGTCGAATCCGCGATACGGATGGGCTCGCCGGAAAAGGGGCTGGAGACGGCCCGGCGCGTCACGGACCTGTTCCTGTCTTCCGCCGCCAGCTTTGACGACGAGCAGATCGCGCTGTTTGACGACGTGCTCGAGCGCCTCATTGGCACCATCGAGCTGCGCGCCGTCGCCGACATCGGCGCCCGAATTGCGCTCGCCGAGATCAGCGCGCAGCTCGCTCCGATCGCGCAGGCGCCGCCATCCGTGATCCGCCGCCTCGCCAGCAATGACGAGATCCGTATCGCCGGACCCGTGCTCCAGGAATCCGCGCGCCTCGACGATGGCGAGCTGGTGAAGATCGCATCATCCAAGGGCGAGCCGCATCTGCTCGCGGTCGCCGGCCGCTGGTGGCTGAGGGAGATCGTCACCGATGCGCTGCTGGCGCGGCGCTATCCCAGCGTCAGCCGGCGGCTCGCCGCCAATCCCGGCGCCCGCGTCTCCGGCAGCGGATTTGCCATCATCGTCGGACAGGCCGAAAGCGATCCGGAGCTCGCGGTCAGCGTCGGCGTCCGCGTCGATTTGCCGTCGGAGCTGCGCCGCCGATTGCTGCGTTCGGCGACGGATGCGGTGCGCACCCGCCTGTTGTCGCGCGCCCCACCGCATCTGTTCGAGGAAATCCAGAGCGCAATTGCCGCCGCCACCGTCGGCGTCGAGCGCGAGATGTCTGGCGTTCGCGATTTCGAAGGCGCCAAGCGGGCCATCGCAAATCTCAAGACGATCGGCCAGCTCAACGAAGCGACGCTACTCGGCTTCGCCACGCAGCGGCGCTATGAGGAGACCGTCGCGGCCCTGGCGGCGCTGTCCGGATCGACCGTCGAGGTGATTCGCCCGCTGATGCAGAGCCTGCGCGACGACGGCCTCCTGGTGCCGTGCAAGGCCGCGCAGCTCAGCTGGGAAACCACCGCAGCCGTGCTCGAAAGCCGTTTTGCGACGGGCGCGATGAAGCGGGCTGATCTTGCGCGCTCGCAGGGCCATTTTGCGAGAATGACGACGGAGAATGCGCGGCGCACGCTGCGGTTCTGGCAGGTGCGGGCCCTGTAGGGCACACCGTGTACCATATCGGCGGTGTCATCACCCGCGAAGGCGGGTGATCGAGTATTCCAGAGACGTTTGTGAGATACGGAGAAGCCGCGGCGTACTGCCTCGCCCGGCCAAGCCGGACGACGACACCGACTATGTGATCAGCCGCTCGCCATCGCTGCCAACAATCCTGAGCGGCACGACACTGCCCACACGTTCGCCCGCAATCGCCACCGGCAGATAATGCTCCGTGCGTCCCTGGCCTTCGCTCTCGATCAGCACCTCGCGCGCGGCGCCGATCTCGGCTTGCAGTCGCTGCCGAAATGCCGCCTCACCGGCTGCACGCAGCCGCTTCGCACGTTCTTTGATCGCGCCGCCCGCAACCTGCGGCATTCGCGCGGCCGGCGTGCCGGGGCGTGGCGAGTAGGGAAAGACGTGCAGGAACGTCAAACCACATTCCTCGACGAGATCGAGCGAGCGCGAGAACATGTCCTCGGTCTCGGTCGGGAAGCCCGCGATGATGTCGGCGCCAAAAATGACGTCCGGGCGCAGGCGGCGCACCTGGTTGCAGAACGCGATCGCATCCTGCCGCGAATGCCGCCGCTTCATGCGCTTCAAGATCAGGTCGTCGCCGGATTGCAGCGACAGGTGCAGATGCGGCATCAGTCGCGCATCGTCGGCGATGGCATCGAGCAGATCGTCATCTGCCTCGATCGAATCGATCGAGGAGATGCGCAGGCGCATCAAGTCCGGCACGTGCCGCAAAATCTGCTTGGTCAGCATGCCGAGCTTGGGCGCGCCCGGCAGGTCGGCGCCGTAGCTGGTGAGATCGACGCCGGTCAGTACGATCTCGCCGTGACCGCGCTCCACCAGCGCCCGCACCTGATCGACCACAGCGCCCATCGGCACCGAGCGCGAGTTGCCGCGGCCGAACGGGATGATGCAGAAGGTGCAGCGATGGTCGCAGCCGTTCTGCACCTGCACGAAGACGCGCGGCAGGCCGGCGGCAAAGCCGTCGATCAGATGCGGCGCCATCGCCTTCACTGCCATGATGTCGCTGACGGCAATCTTCTCGCTGGCACCGATGTCGAATGCATCGCGCGCATCGCGCCATGCGGACGAGCGCATCTTGTCGTCATTGCCGACGACGCGATCGACCTCGGCCATGTCGGCGAACATCGCGCTTTGCGTTTGCGCGGCGCAGCCGGTGACCACGATACGCGCACCGGGCCGCTCGCGCTTCAATTTGCGGATCGACTGGCGCGCCTGCGCCACCGCCTCGTTGGTGACGGCGCAGCTGTTGATGACGATGGTGTCGGAGAGGCCGGCACCTTCCGCCTCGCGGCGGATCACCTCGGCCTCGAAGGCGTTGAGGCGGCAGCCGAAGGTGACGATGTCGACGGCCATCAGCCGACCGGCGCGAACAGCGCCGGATCGAAATTGCCTTCATATTCGAAGGTCGCGGTGCCCGTCATCAGCACATGGTCGTCGCGCTCGCGCCATTCGATGGCGAGCTTGCCGCCGGGCAATGTGATCTCGACATTGCGATTGGCGCGCTTCAGCCGCGCCGCGGCGACAGCCGCGGCGCAGGCTGCCGAACCGCAGGCCTTGGTGAGGCCGGCGCCGCGCTCCCAGGTGCGAATCGTGATGTGGTCGCGATCGACGATGTGAGCAAGCGTAATATTGGCGCGCTCGGGGAAGATCGGATGGTTTTCGAGCAGAGGACCAAAGCGCTCGAGATCATAGGCGCTGACCTCCTCGACCCAGAAGACCGCGTGCGGATTGCCCATGTTCACCACCGAGGGCGAATGCAGGATCGGATTGTCGATCGGCCCGATCTGCAATTCGATGTAGCGGGTGTCGCGAAACTCTTCCGCCAGCGGAATGTCCTGCCAGCCGAACTTCGGCGCGCCCATGTCGACGGTATAGAGGTCGGGCGTCGGGCCCTGCCAGCAATTGAGCAGGCCCGCAGCCGTCTCGAACGTCGCCGTGGTCTGTCCGCTCTTCTCGAAAATGCGGCGCACGACGCAGCGCATGCCGTTGCCACAGGCACCGGCTTCGGAGCCGTCATTGTTGTAGATGCGGATAAAGGCCTCAGTGCCGTCCAGCCGCGGCTTCTGCAGCACCATGAGCTGGTCGTAAGCCACGCCGCCATTTGCGGACGCCACCGCCCGCGCGTCGTCCGGCGTGACCTTTGCTGTGGAATCGCGCATGTCGACAACGACGATCTCGTTGCCGATGCCGTTCATCTTGGCAAATGCGTGGTTGGCCAGCGCGCTCATGAAAATTCCCGAATTTCGCCCGTCTTATATGGCGATCCTTGCCGGCTTGGCCAGCGGTTTACTGCGGAGCGCCCGGGCCGCGGCCCGCGACGCCGCCCATGACGCATCTGTCATGGGACGAATTCGGCGCCCGCGTGTTAGAACGGCGCCATTCGCGCGAACCGGGAGGCGCGGCCGGGCGCAAAGCGGGATTTAGGCCTTGGTGGGCAAGGTCTTGGAGCCCAAGGTCTTGGTGCCCAAGTTCTTGGGGAGAATAGAATGATTAGGTTTCGTCGTCTCGCTCTGGCCGCGCTGATCCCGGCGGCCATGTCGTTTGGTCTGTCTGCCGCTCGGGCACAAAGTCCGAGCCCGGCGCCCGCCGCGTCAGTAAGCCCCTCGCCGGCCTCGCCGGCGCCTGCCGCGAGTGCTTCGCCTGCGCCGATGGCAACGCCCGCGCCGGCGGCGAGCGCCTTACCCGCCCCTGCTGCGACGCCCTCGCCCGCAGCCAGCGCCTCACCCAGCCCGGCCGCGCCCCCGCCC
>NZ_JADPKE010000050.1:0-194119 GCF_023073795.1 Bradyrhizobium sp. 159
CCCCTCTCGTCGAGCAAGCCGGGAAAGCTACATGGCGCGGCCGACCAGTCGACTTCGCATCCGTGCCATCAGGGTAACATTTGCTGATGCGGCAATACGGGGGGTCAATATTGCAGGCCGAATGACAGCCTTGGCCAACAAGTTTGCCCGCCTAGCTTGGCGCTTGATGATATCGGGCGGCGTGTACAAGCAGCCGGTAGCCCTCATGCCGACTTGATCTGAAATCGGCCCGCGAGCAGGTTGCTCGGCGGATTTCCCACGAACTTGCAGGACGCAGTAGATGGAAGGACCGATCGGTCGATACGCGCGAGCTTCCGAAGATTACACTGGCAACAAGAATGTCGCCCATGTGCTTGGAGCGCGCGTAGAGAACACCATCTCGGCCAGCGGGCTTTGTCCGCGCAAACAGGCCGGACATCTGATAGCAAGCGATCTGGCCAAAAGTCTGCTACAATCCTGACAAGTGGGGGGCCGTCCACATCTGCAATCTGTACTCAATCACTACGAACCAGGCCGCCATCATGGCGCTCTTCCGCGTCGTGAATCGATACATCGGCAACCTGCCGGCAATGCCGTCTGTCTTTCCCGACTACCCGGCGCCAGTTGTCCGCAGATCGGAAAACAGCGGACGCGAGCTCGCGATGATGCGCTGGGGCATGCCGCCACCACCACGTGTTGGAGGTCCGCCGGTGACGAACATTCGCAACACCTCATCGCCGCACTGGCGCGCTTGGCTCAGGCCGGAGCACCGCTGTTTGGTTCCTGCGAACAGTTTCTCAGAATATGCACCAGAGCCAAATCCGGCTACGGGCAAGAAGGACGTCGTCTGGTTCGCTCTCGCCGACGAGCGACCTCTGTTTGCCTTCGCGGGCGTCTGGACTACCTTCAACGGCGACCGCGGAACGAAGTCGAAGCCGATCCCAGGACCGCATCAGGTCTACGGCTTCCTGACTATGACGCCAAATGCCGTCGTCGAGCCGATCCACCCAAAGGCGATGCCGGTCATCCTGACCACCGAGGAGGAGCGCGACATCTGGATCCGCGCGCCGTGGGACGAGGCGAAGGCGCTGCAGCGGCCCTTGCCCGATAACGCCCTCAAGATAGTAGCCCGTGGCGAGTCGAAGGAAGATCAGGCCGCGGCATGAGCACGTCGAGATTCGTCCCTACGCCGGTCCGGAAGCGGCCGGCCGCCAGTTGGTCCAGCTCGCCGCGAGTACTGAGCCGGTTCAGGACGGCCGGATCCATATCGAGAAGATCAACGCGCCGTTCCTTTTCACGCTGAAGGGCAGCGCCGCTGAGTTTGGCGCCGGCATCAAGCATGCTGTCCAGCAACGCTGGTTAGAGCTGCACGAAAGCGGGACTTATGTGCGGCTTAAGACCGACCGTAAGGATCTGCTCGTGCAAAAAGAGTCCGCCAATTGAGGCAGCCCTTGCTGGCATGTTCGGCGAGCCCGGCCGCCGAGCCCCCGCATCTACAATAGGAACGGCTCGTCGAGGACTCGCATTGGCCTCGCCATCGGCACTCTGCTCAGGGAAGCTGACATGCAGAGGGAGCGTTGGATTGTAGCGGGAGCATTGTCCTCAATCGCTCTGATCGCGGGGATCTGTACGGCGGTCCTGACGAAATTCGCCGTTGACCCCAGAGCCGTGCCGAAATCGGATCCGTCTCTGCTTCTGGTCACGGAGAACAGCCCGTTATGCAAACGAGCGCTAGCCGCTGTAGATCGTGAAGCGTACGCGGCTGCCATCTTATTGATCGGAAGTTGATCAGAAGGGTCAGAACGGGAGCGCAGGAACCATCCCGAAGAGGCAGGATTTCCCTTCCAATCAAGGGAGAAAGTTCATGAACCGCAAAGTTTCAATTGCTCTTGCCATGACGCTGGCCTGTTCAACTCCTATCCTCGCCCAAGGCGGGGGCGGTGGGGCGGGTGGCGCCGCTGGTGCCGCCGGATCATCCGCCGCGAGTTCGGGAGCCGGGACCGGCACCTCTTCAAGCAGCGCCACCGCCGGTCCGTCTGCCCCGTCTGGCACAGGTACGCAAGACACGACTACGGGCGCAAACCGGAATACCAACACTCAACTCAACAATCCGAATGTTCAGCCACCGACCGCCAACAAAAGTCCGGCCGCTGCACAAGCCGACAGAAATGTAGGCGTCGGCCATGCAGCAAATGGTCAGCCCATAGGGACGCCTGGAACAGGAACGAGTGAAGAAGACCAGATGCGGCGGTAGGCACCCCCCGCTCCGGCGCGCTTCTGTCGAGGGCAGTCCTTAGCGCGTCGTGGGCCAGCAGGCGGGATCCAAGGTCCCGTGCCGCTCGGCAGTTCCACTTTCGAGCGCGCGGGGCTCTGGATTCGCAAATGCTGCGGCATCCCTATTTCGGCTCATGCGATGGCCTACGAGCTCTGTCTAGCGAGGGCAAGCAGGTCCCCTCAGGGCCGGACTGGATCCATGAAGTGAAGCACGACGTCTATCGGATGCTAGTCATCCGGGAAAACGAACGCGTGCGCTTCCTCTCGCGCAACGGCACCGACTTGGGCGACACGGTATCCCTGGATAGCAGAGCGGCGTTTGGCGTCGTCTTCGATCGTTCCGAACGATCGGCTGGACAAGGATTTTTACCTCGTCCTGGAAAACTTCCGGGGCGGCGCCGCCTTCCGGGAGACCGACGAGGGCATCGACCACGCCATCCTCATCAACGACCTGCTCTCCGGCCAGTACGACCAGGTGCTGAGGGTTGTTGCGTTCAATCCGGCCGAGGGCTGGTCGCGGGACGCCAGCGAGGACATTGCGCAGGAGCTAGAGCAACGTATCGCCTTGGAAGACCGCGAGATCTCCGAGGCGCTACGAGATTTCATTGAGGCTCAGCTCGGCCGCCGGATCGGCGTACAGATTCCCCTGCCGCTCTGAGGACTGCTCCTAGGAGGGCCGCCGCCTTCACTTGGCGGCCTTTGTCTGAGGTACGCTGGCTCAGCGCGTTGGCGCTTGCCGAAGCGTTCTTAGCCGAGCGCCGCAGAGGTCGACATGCTCGGAACCGAGCGCGTAGCCCGAGATATCTCCAAAAGACACACGCCAGAGTGTGTTCGGATAGCTTCCGGCGCACACCAAATGTGTCGTATCGGATGCATAGTTGACGCAGCGCTTTAGACACTGCCTCGCCAGCGCAGCTTGGCGATCGAGGCAGTTCAGGCCGGTTCTTTTGTCTTCGGCCCTCCCGAGGTCGTCTTCAAAAAAGCAATCCCGCGACTGCGCGTTTCCGGTCAACACGTTCACGCATTGAGCGGTCGCGTCGTCGACCTGCGCCTTGGTCGGCTTCACCAATGGGCACTCCGGGGGAATCTGAGCTGGGGCCACGTAAGTACGCGCTGGCCGGCGGGCGAGCACGGCGGCTCGGTGCTTGCGCACGGCGGACCGAGGTGACGGCCCTCGAGAATTTTCGCCGCAGGCGATAGGAATGCATCTGGTCCACAGCGGACCGCTGCTCACGCACTGATTGGCGTCTGGCGCGCAGCCAGCGGGGCAACAGGTTTGCGCAGACGCGGGCGATATCACCGCATACGCAAAAACCAGGATTGACACTTTGAGATGGCGCATGTTCCCCGCACCAGACAGCTAAGCGGCGCTCGACGTGTCCTTTTCAATCGCGCTCATTCCTTTTCTTCTTGTCATCTCCACCCCTGCCCGCCAAAGTCCGAGGAAGCGTTGTTACCGCCGCCACCTCCAGATCGGGAGCCTTCCTCTCCGGCATGCGCGACACAACGACCTCGATAAGGGCAGAGTCATCGCTGGCCGGGTTACGGCAGCAAACCTGCCACACATCTTCAAGAACTCCCGTCGGTCTTCGTCTTCCTCTATTGTGAGGCATCAAATCCCCTGGGGCTCAACTGCGACCTGTTTAAATTAAATTAGATTAAATAAATTAAAACCTGTTAATTATTTCAATCACAAAAAGTTACGTTCGCGGGCCGCGATGCCGAGCCGCTCGATCCGGTTGGCGCTGAAGTATATTGCGCCAACAACTCGGGGTCAGTCGCTAGCATGCTGTATAGAATTTCGGTTGCCGTGGCGTGGGCTTCTCTAGCCTTCATCACCTACGTAAGTTTGTCTCCATTGCACGAAAGGCCTCAAATGAGCAGTTCGGCCAACATCGAACACATCGCGGCCTTTGCGTTCCTAGGTTTCGCATTTTGTGCCGCGTACCGGGACCGGATGACGCTGGTGTGCAGCGTCGTTCTTGGTAGCGCAGTGGTGCTGGAATTGTTGCAAAAGCTGACGCCAGATCGCCATGCCAGATTGCTGGATGAGTCCGAAAAGGTCGTTGGCGGGTTGCTCGGGATTTTGCTCGCCAGCATGGCTTTACGCCTGCTCCAGCGCTGGACGGCGTCTGACGTCTAACGGTGCTTGCGGGTTGCCGCGTACATGAGGCGTTGCGGGCCAGCGGACGCGCTGGGCGGTGCAGAGCGCGTCTGGACGATGGGGGATTTGATTGACGCTGTGCTGCCGCTGGAGCCGAACAAGCCGGTTCGGGTAACTCGCAACTCGGCGGCGCGAAGGCTTAGCCAGCCCGCGCGATATGTTTGTCGCTTGGCTGGCTTTCCGAGCCAGAATCTCGCGATGCCGGGGGGCTGGTGCACCGCCCGGCTAAACTCATTCACGATTTCGCGCACGGGCGCAAAGAAGAGATGAGCCGAATCCTTCACCTCGGCGACTAGCTTCGCGAGATCGGCCCCGAATGTTTCTGGCGGCCTGCCGCATGGGCCTCGGGGCCTGGTTTCCAAGCATCGCGATCGACCGTACCGTGGCGGCCGGCAGAAGCACTGGATCAAGGTGAAGAACCGGACACATCCAGCCATCGAAGGGGAGCTATGACAGGAACTGAGAGCCCTGACGCCAATTGGAGTCTTGCTAGCTTCCACTGAAGCTGGCGGAGAGGCCCCGGCCGGCCCTCAAGAGCCCCCGTGAAGCCGGGGCTGTCTCTCCGCTCATTCGGCACAAAGCCGCCAACTCAGGCGGCCTCAAAAGCTCCCGTTTTGTCCAAGGTTAGACGCAGCTCGGCCGCGCGCTCCTCACGGTCCTCTTTGCGGAACTCATTCTCGCGGCCTCGAACTCCGCAAGCTCCTTTTGAGCTGCATCCATTATGCGCGCCCGTCCGGGGACTAGTTGAGTTCGTTCCATCATAGTCCACCCCGCCACTTTGCCCTAGCCGGAAGGCTTGGGCTGCGAAAGGTTCGCTGTCGCGGGATTACGGATTAATGACGGCGCAGAAGCACAAAAGCAGAAGCACAAAAAAGCGCTGCCAGGCTCGAAATATTTGTCCCGACAGCGCTCTATTTTCTAACTGAGCTCTGAAGGTAGGCAATGCTCATGCCATAGGTTTGTGTCATCGCAGAACATCCACGAAATCAGAACAAGGGCCCGCCAGCGTGAACCGGCGCGCCGTGCCTCACCCATCCATGACATGATGGGTAGTTCAGGGAAGAGGCCGCGGCGGCCTTGCGAGAACCGACCCATCGCCAAACGCGCGTTCGAACGATGGGCCGTCCCGGGTGGATGTCGCGACCCTTGGTGTATCGCGCCACAGACCAAAATCTTAATCCTCGGGGTCAGAGAGTCGTTCCTCTGTACTCCCGTGTGGTTTGGTAGCCGCCAACTGGGGCAGCTTTAGTGCACGCGGACGTGCTCGATCTCAAAGCGAAGCACCAGCCGGAGTACTGGTCCCAAATCGTCCCGCACCTCTATTGAGAGCGTGCGGATCACGGAACCCGGCAGAAACGTCCTTGGCGAGGTCCGCCATTGATCTGGACGCCTCAAGCTTCACCTCGTCCAACGTGGCGATCTCCACTCCGACATCGTCCGGAATGAAGGTCTCGTTGTCGCGGGTATCGAAGAAGTATCGGGGCATGATGAGGGGACGCCTTACTCCTCGTCCTCGGTCCAGGTCTGCTCGCCACACTCGCATCGAAAAATGCGTACCGTGCCGCCAGTTTGGGTATTCAGGAACTTTTGCACGTTTTGGACCAGCGGCGCACCGTCGATACTTGATCTGAGTGACGTCTGGAATGGTGATGCTTGCGCCGGCTGAGCCGCCATAAATATACCGGGAACGGAAAGTAGCCCATTGCTAAAATCAATCTAAGCCGCTGAGGTCGTAAACAGGCCAGTGCCCGAAAGCCCTAAAAGACATTCCGAAAAACGAAACAAAGGCTCGGCTGCGTAGACCGGCGGGCCGCTCGTTACTGCCCAGATCGAGCTGCTCCAGTCCATCCTCGATCACTCGGAGGTGTTTAAGTAAAGCATCTCGAGAGTGAGTCGGGTGGACGCTTGATGTGGACCGTAGCCGCCGAAGCACAGCGACAACCATGCGCTCTTGTTGCACACTGCTCGGGCGGCAGCGAAAACAAGCTCCTCTACTCCGATAGCAGAGCGAATGAGCAAAAAGGCGTGGACATTATCGATACTCGACGCGGCCCGTGAACCAGATGAACTACCCAAAGCGCAAACGCCAGTTGAGTGCAGCGGGAGCCGGGCGGCTCCGCCAGCATTCCTTGCTAATCCAACGCGCGCTGATACGAGCTAGCCAGGCCTCGGCGATCTAGCCCAAATACGACACGTCCTTCGCGCGCGAGGCCAGCTCGGCTTCGATCTTGTCGATCTCGGCTTGGTTTCCCGCGATGAAGGCAGCAAGTTCATCGCGTGACATCTCCGACAGCGATTTCTGGGAAGACTGCGTCTCCTTGCGCGCGGGCGCGATGTGCCCTGCCCGGTCCAATACCTTGATCGAAAGGTCAGCTCGGACACGGGCACTCACGCTCGCATCCTGGAGCAGTGACTTCGCGACCCGATAAGCTAGTGGTGCGCCAACTACTGCAAGATCGAGCTGGATGGATTCTGAAATTGCAGCGGCGACCGCCGGCAGTCGCATTGTCTTGTATACCGACTTGGGATGGTATCCGGCGAGTTCAGCGGCCTCCTCGGGGCGCCTTCCTTCATTGACGATAAGACGCACCAATGTGCGCTGTTGCTCAGATAGATCATAGGCGGCTATTGAAGGCACCTTATCCTCTTAATTTTCACGGGCGGCATTGGCGGCCGCTATCAGCCGACGCAGCGGGACGCTGTTGAAAGCGGCGTTCTGATTCTTGAGCGGCCGCTCCAGGAGATACGCCGCGATGTCCGGATTGAACCAGGCCGCCTGCACGATCTGGTCGGCGCTTTCTCGGCTATTCGGAAGCAGCTCGAGCATCAACTTGAACCGCTTGATGAGCCCGCCGCCGGCGAGGTCGCCCTTAAAGTGGCGCACAGCCAATTGCGCCCAACCGGGGATTCCCATCTTCTCGGCGGTGTCGCTGCCAACAGTCGCTCGCTTCTCGACTTCCTTGAAGTACGACAGGATCTTATGAGCCTGCCTGAGATTGTTCATCTCTTCGGGCGAATAGACCTTCGCGAGAATTTGCTCATTATCCTTGAACTCCCGCGCCAACCGCGCGAAGTGCACCTCGAGCGTATCGCCTACTTGGCGGGTGCCTTGGACCTTGTCCGCCAGAACTTCGGACACAGCAGCCTTCCAGCCGCGGGCCGCCTGCTCGTCCTTGCCGATGACGTCCTGGATTTCTTTCAATTTTGCGTCGGCGCCGTATTTGCTGCCGAGAAGCTTCTTCGCGACGTCGCGTGGGTCCTCTCGCAGCAAAGTGCCGACGGCTGAGCGATCAATCTCGGCTTCGGTGGCCTTGCGGTTCGCGCGTGCCGCCTCAAGGTCCGCCTTGGTTTGTGCCGACAGCTGCTCTCCGCGGCGCGCAGTCACGACAATGTCGTCGAACTCGCCCCGCGCCGCGGGGAATTGCGCTAGGATATCCGAATAATTTCGCGCCCACGCGTTGGCACGGATCGAGTTCACCGTACCATCGGCATTGAGCGCCGACTTGGCGAAGTCGGAGCGCAAGTAGTCCCGAAGCGCGGCGTGAGCGTCCGGCGCCGCCGGCGAGTTCTCCACCGCTCGGGCCAAGCTAGCCGCCTTCTCTGGCGTAGCCATGAAGCGGTCGGCGGTCGCGCTGGGCGGCGTAGCACCGCGATTGAGCTCGCCGTCGGCGTTCTGGCCGCCGCGGTCGAGCTCGCGGGTGAAGCGCGCGGTTTCGTCGTTTCGCTCGGGGCGGAATCGCTCGGCGAACTGCTGGTAGTTGGCGTTTGCCTCGGAGTAACCGGGGGCGTCTTCGATCGTACGATTGACGGCGCGCCGGAGCGCGGACAGGTTGTCGGCCAGATCGAAGTTGCCGGAGCGCTGCGCGCGTTCGATAGCGGGACCGATGAACTTGCGTAGATCGGCCAGATCGCCGCCGAGCGCCGTACCGGGACCGCCGAGGTTCTCGCCGGTCTCGGGGTCGATGCGCGGCCGCAGCGCGTCGAGGCGCCGCATGAAATCTTCCGGCAGCGTACCGGGCGCGAGATCGTTGGCCTGGCCGCGGATGCGATCGATCGCGCCGAAGACGTCGTCGGCCGGGAGTTCATGCGCCCGGCCGGGAGCGTTGTCGAATAGCCGGTTCTTCTCGGTGCGCGCGGGGATGTACGTCCTGTCGACGAGGGCCTCGTCCAGACGACGGGAGGCATTCGCCTTGACCTCACTGTTGCCGAGCGCCCCGAACGGCTGCCCCTGATCCACACGGATTCTATCAACAGATCTGTTCGCGTCTTCCCTCTGGAGGATCTCGTTCTCCGCCGCACCAATTCGCTCATGTCGAGCCCGCGCGGCGCGGCGCATGACTGAGCCGAGGTCGGCCTCCGGGTCACGCATGGCTTCGACACGCTCAGCTGCTGCGGCTTTTACGTTCTGGTCGCGCTGGATGAAGTCCGGCGCGGACTTGAGACGCGCTCCCTGCTCTGCGGCAATCAGACCAGGATCGCCCGACAACAAGCCGGACGTCGGCATGGCCGAGGTCTGCAACGGCGAGGCGCCTTCCTCCGCCGGCCGCGCCAATGCCGCCGCGTTCTCGCGGATGTCTTGCGCCAGCGCGCGCGGCGCACCGGACGCGGCGGCCTGGATCTTCGCAGCCGCGCGATCGACATCGGCGACGCTGTACGGCGCTCGCGTGTTCGGATTGAGCGGGATCGGCGCGGGAGCAGAGCTGAAAGATCTCGCCGCAATATTCCTGATTGCGCCGGCAATGCCTTCGGCGGTGCCCTGAATGGAGTTCGCTCCAACGGCCCCGACCAGCGGCGCGACAATGTTCGCCACCTGCTTCGGTATTGTGTCCCCAACCACGGCGTGCTCTGGCACGTAATCGTCTGCGGCGTTCACCGCTACGCCGGATCCCATGCCCCCGATCGTGTCGCCAACAAGCGTCCGCCCCGGCGCTTCGGTGTATGGCCGCGATAGATGATCCAGCACACGTCCGACAGTTGTATCAGCCCGCGTTGTCGCAGCAGCGACGCTCGGAGCTCGAGCGGCCAGCATGGAGCCGACACCGACGGCTTGAGTGCCGAACCGGTTGACGTCGTAGGCGAGCTTCTCGCTGCGCGACATCGTGGCGGGATCGATAGTCGGCAGGCCAACCGCGTCGACGGCCTTCTCGACCAGCTTGGACGCCGGCGTGGCCATCGGGATGTTTGTGCCGAACAGCTTGTTGATGCCGCCGACAGCGGCGTTCTGCGCGCCGGCCACGAGGTCAAACGGACCCGTGACGATGTCAGTGAGCCCCTTGCCGACGCCTTGGGCACCAACCTGGAAGTCGCGCACGGCGCCGCCGACGCTGCTCGGCAGCACCGACGCGGGGCGTTCGATCGGCTTTGGCGCTTCGGGAGTGACGTAGAGCCGACCTTGCTGCGCGGCGTTGGCCGCACCGACGCCGGGAGTGGGCGCAGGCGCCGCGACAGCCGGAGGCGGCACGGTGGCGAGCGCGCGCTGAATGTCCGCCGGCGTGAAGTCGTCGGGGAATTCGTGCTGTTGGCCTTCGAACTCGATGACCTGGGCCATTTTGCTCCTCGCCTACCTCGCTAGGGTTGCACCTGGCCACCGGTCGACGTCGTTCCTGCGGTTGATCCTGGAAGTGTCGTCCCGTTCAGTTTCAGGACAGCATTTCCGTTCAGGTCGTACTTCTTCGCTGTAACGGCCGACCCCGTGTAGGTCGAAGTCGTGAGCATCTTGCCGCCGAGTTCAGCGTAGAGCCACGCGGTGAAAGTCGCAGCTACGGAAATGTTGACCGCGGCGCCAAACAGATTCAGCTCTCCGCCTTGCATGGTGATGTGATACGCGCCGGAGCCGGACACCGTGTAGGAGCCGCTCCCGTAATTGAAGTAGCCACCTTGGACGACGCTGATGTGCGTGCCGCCCGGAAAAAATCCCCCGTATTCCATGTTGAACGCTTCAATAAATCCAAACTTCCCTGCGACCAAGCCAACCCTGTTAGAGCCGTTCGCAAGAAGCTTGAAACCGTCGACCAGGACGAAACCGTTATCATGGACCACCAGCGCGCCGCCTCCCCCGTCAGTCACCCAATTGGTCAACGCCGGGTTTGAGGGTGTCCCTTGCAAATAGATGCCGGCAGTCGCCCCCACCGTGCTGGTGATGACTACATTCTCAGTAAACGTCTCACCGGCCGCCGGCCCCTTGAGCATGATATTGCGCTTGGGCGAGTAGACATTTCTGAGCGCGGTATCGACCGCATTCTGAATTGTCTTGAACGCGCCTGCGCCGGTCCCGAGACCGTCGTTGTTCGTGTCCGAACCATTGGTGTGATCGAAGTTGAACGTTACAAACGTGCCAGGTGTCCACACGCCGGGGTCGACCGTTGTGATCCAAGCGCCAGATACAACTTGGAGCGAACCGTACTGCAGCGGCCACAAAATTCCGCTCCCGGTGCCGAAGCCACTCGGAAAGCCGGATAGCCGTTTGCCTCGGTTAGCATCGCCGTTTTTGATCCCGACGGAAAATCCTTCGGGCAGTGTCGATGCTGCTGGCAGCGTCAGCGTAAAAAGTCCCGTCGAGCCGGTGCCGGCTTGAATTGTGGCCCCCCAGTCGTTCACGTTGATTGCGTAGTCGGAGGTGACAACCTTCGGCGCAGTGAAAGATGAAGGTCCGGTTGGCCCTTGCGGGCCAACCGGCCCCTGTGGGCCTGTCGGCCCTGGAGGCCCTCGAACGCCCTGCGGGCCTTGCGGCCCGGCTGGGCCTGATGCGATGTTGGCCACAAACTGCCAATAACCCGCGGCCAAATCGGTGTTAAAAACTCCTGAAGTGTGCGTCATGAGGCAACGGTACAGACTTGCGCCGGAGATGACGCTGTTGCCGGCGATATATGCCTTCGACGCCACCCACGCATCTGCCGGAGCGATCCCAGCGCTCTGCAACGCCGGGGAGAGCTGATCGTAGCCAACGGCCCCGTTCATGATGGCGCCGTCCGCGCGAACTGAGACCTTCAGGAAGTCGACGATCTCGCCTACCGAATCCAAGACAGCGTTGAGGTCCGCGTGGACCCTGTCGGCCGGCAAAGGACGGTTGGGATTGCCATTCTGGTACGAAACGTAATCGTATTGGCGCGCGTACTTTGTGGGGTAGCTCATGTCGCCGACGGGGTGAGAGGAAGTGCG
Source organism: Bradyrhizobium sp. 159 (assembly GCF_023073795.1). Taxonomy (NCBI): domain Bacteria; kingdom Pseudomonadati; phylum Pseudomonadota; class Alphaproteobacteria; order Hyphomicrobiales; family Nitrobacteraceae; genus Bradyrhizobium; species Bradyrhizobium sp. 159. Next base: position 11,576 of record NZ_JADPKE010000050.1, read on the forward strand.
CGGGATTGCGCGGGTGGGTGCCGTCGGCGAAGCGGCGTTGCGTCCGTGGGATGAAGTGTAACTCAGAAACTCTTTTTGAAAAGTGAAAGGTTGTCACGCCGCGCGAGCGTTGCATTGCGGGTCGAGCAGCACTACGAACTACCGACCCCGCAAATTCATTGGTGAGCAAATGTTTCCCACTCGTTTGGCAGAAGTCTCCGCGTCTGAAGTGCTCGCGGTCATTCAGAACGAAGCGGCCGAGACGCTGGATTTTGAACTCAAGCGCGCGCTTCCCACCAAGAAAGGCGGTGCCGATCCTTGGATGATTGGCGGGAAACTTGGTGACGAGGCGAAAGACGAACTGACCGCGGAAATCATCGCCTTTGCGAACACCGTCGGCGGCACCCTTATCGTCGGCGTCGACGAGGACACCGCAACAAAACGCGCGAAGCCGCCGCTGTTTCCCATTCCGCGCTGCAAAGAAGCCGCGGCCCGATTGCATCAAGCGATCAGCGATCGGATAGAGCCAAAGCTCCCCGTCTTCGAGTGCGAAGGGGTCGTGACCGAGACGGACGGCACGAGCGGCATCATCATTATGCGGACGCTCGAATCATACCTCGCTCCGCACCGACACTCGCAAAACAATCACTGCTATGTTCGGCGGAACGACCGTGCCGAACCCATGAGCATGCTTGAAATCCAGGAGATGACGCGGCAGAAGGCGCGCTCTGCCGCAGACGCAGGCCAAGCGTTCAAAGATAGCGCTGATCGATTCTTCTCGTGGCTACCCAACGAGCACCAGCGCGTTCATCCTTACAACGGATTGCAGGGAGTATATCAAGCGGGAGGAGATAGCCGCGCGTGGATTAGCATTTGGGCCTTGCGCGTCACCGCTCGTCCGCTCGCGCCGTTCTTGCTCGCAGACCTCTTGAAACAGCCCTGGCTAACCCAGATAGGCGCAAGCGCGTTTGTTGGTAACGGTCAGATTAGGCAGCTCATGTGGCGAAATCTCAAAACAATCCGCGCCTGGGCGCCTCGGCTTAGGGCGGTCGAACGCGATCTGGAGGGCACCAATTGTTTTGGGAAGGACCGCGTGACGAGCGAAGGGCTTATTGAACGCTTTATCTGGCAGAAACGGATCGAGAGCCCCAAGCCGCGTGTAGATTTCCTTGATATCACTGAGTTGCTTTGGAACGTTGCGTGCGTAATCCACGCTGCTCAGGTAATCCGCAAAGCAACTGCTCGTCCGACGCAGCAATTTGCTCTCGAAATCGAGCTGATGAACTCAGATCCCCTTCACGTTCACGGGTATACGAACGCTCCTAGCGCCACGATACCTGCAGGTACCGTCCTGTTCCCACGATATGAAGTCGGAGAAGCGCAGGACCTCGATGAATTGATTCTGACAGTCGACAAAGACGTGTGGAATCTCGGCGGCCAACATCCAGCGTGGGAGCTCGGTGTCAATTGGCCTCCGTAACTTAGGCTTACCGCTCGATACCCTCGGCTTCTCAAGAATCACAAAATTAGCGGAGCGGCTTTGCGAACTTTGGGCGCGAGGCCGGGGGCTCCCCCCGAGGGGTGGGAGTCGGGCCCGGCGGTGGTGGGTGGCCGCATCTGCCGACGACGACGCCCGCTCTCCCGTGTCAACAGCGCTAGTCCCTCATCGATCGTATCAGCCAGTCGCCGCATCATGATGCGGCCTTCCGCCGTCAAGCGGTCGCCCTGCTCTAGCGCGGCTTGGCGGGATCGCTCGAGGTTGCGCTTTGCGCGGACGCCTTGCGCTGTAAGTGGGGGGCATGTCTCGAGCTCAACTACCGCGGCGTCGTAATCTGCATCAGTGCGAGCGGCCATGACTCGGTTGAGCGCGATCACCGCGGGGTCTCTTGCCGGCGTGGCTTTCTTTTTCACGCGAATGCCTCCTTTGCGACAGACTGAGTCTAGCTAAGTTGCTGGCGCCGCTCAAATGTTCGAGTCGCAAAAGCCTTGCAGCACAGTGGTTTTTTGTATGGTGATACGCGGTATTAAGTCGACAAAAGAACGGTTTTTCCGGAATGAAAATCGAGCGCGTTCAAACGCTAACGTGTCGGCTTTTACGTGTTAGACTTTTCCAGACAAAATATTCGTTGCTGAATTTTTAAACGAGCGCATCCTGATCGCGGGTCGAAAGCCCAAACATCAGCCGATAGCCAATCCGGTCAGCGGCGATCACAAATCTTGTCCAGGGGCCGCGCGCGTATGTCCAGGGCGCACGCCCAAAGGTGCGCGGGGCCGTCTGATGTCGGTCATTTCGCCCCTGGACTGCCGTCTTGCTCGAAAGGCAAAACATCATGCGCAACTCGACCGCCCTCCGCACCTCGCGCCCCTCGACTGATCTTGGCGCCCTCCTCGCTCGCCGCGGGACCAATCTAATTCTGGCCATTGAGGACGGAAACGCGCTGGTCCGGTGTCATGTGAGCTCCGCGATCGCTGCAGCGATGCTAGCGCTCCTCAAAGGCAAGGCCGCCGGTCAATTCCGTGACTTGCCTTGCAACCTGGTTGAGATCGATGCTGCGGTGACCTTGCCGATGGCGCTGCGAATGATGGAAGCTAAGGCAGCAATGGAGAACACGCTGCATTGAAAACGACGTTGGCGGGCGGTGACAATGCCGCCCGACTGGTCCAAGATCCGCGCTCGTGCTTCCCCGGTGCTTCCCCGAGGGTCGCGCGGGCGCAATCAGCTTGGAAAGGAGAGAAGAATGTCGCCGCAGTTTCAGCGGGTTAGTTGGTCGGGGCAGCTGGATTCGAACCAACGACCTGCAGTACCCAAAACTGCCGCGCTACCAGGCTGCGCTATACCCCGAATATCCGGCGCGCCCCGTCGATACACGCTTCCCGGCTCGCCAGCAAGGCGCCAATGACGCCGATCCGGGGCGCCTATTTGCTGCCGAACAGCGGGTGGGCGACCCGGTCGCCAGGACGGATGCCGTATTTCTGCGCCGTTCCCGCCACCACCTCCAGCACCGCCCGGGCGGGGCCCTGAGACGAGATGATCTTGGTCGAGAGCGGCTCGGTGTTCTCGGCGATGCGCAGGATGCGGCCGTCGGCGCGGATGAAGATCATGTCGAGCGAGACGTAGGTGTTCTTCATCCACATCGAAACTTCCTGCTCGGGATTGAAGTCGAACAGCATGCCTTTGCCGTCGGCCAGTTCCTTGCGATACATCAGGCCGGTCTGCTTCTCCTGCTCGGTCGTCGCCATCTCGACCGAGAACACCTGCACGCCGCTTCTGGTGACGATCTCGAGCGGCTGGAAACTCGCGGCGCGGACGGATCCGATTGCGGCGACCATGCCGGCAACGACGAGGATGACGGCAAGCCAGCCCTTCACAACGGACCAGACGGCCTTTCGATCAGAATTCATGGGAGTACTCGAGGCGTGGGACTGGAACAGTCCTTACGCAACGGTCGCCGGAAAAGCCAGAGGCGCGCCGGTCGGCCGGTGCGCCTCTGCTCACGATTGCGGGAATTGGTGCCTTTAGTGCGACTGCAAGCCCGGCGAGCCGGTCTCGGGATGGATTTCGGCCGCCATCATGCCCTTGGAGCCGGGCCCGAACCGAACCAGCACATATTGGCCGGGGCGCAGTTCAGTCATGCCGAATCGGCGCAGCGTCTCCATGTGCACGAAGATGTCGGGCGTGCCCTCGCCGCAGGTGAGGAAGCCGAAGCCGCGCAGCCGGTTGAACCATTTGACCTGAGCCCGCTCCAGGCCGCTGGTCGGGGTGACCGTGACGTGGGTGCGCGGCGGCAGCATCTGCGCCGGATGGATCGCGGTGGATTCGTCCATCGAGACCACGCGGAATGCCTGATAGCCCTTGGCGCGCTGGATGCACTCGACGACGATGCGGGCGCCCTCGTAAGCGGTCTGAAAGCCGTCGCGCCTCAGCACGGTGACGTGCAGGAGCACGTCGGGCCAACCATTGTCGGGAACGATGAAGCCATAGCCCTTTGAGGCGTCGAACCATTTGATGACGCCGTGAACCTCGACCAGATTGCCGCTGCCCTCACCCAGTCCGGTGAAGGGGCTGAGCGCGCTGTCGCGACCGCCACCGTGCTCGCCCACGGGAACTCCAACCTTCTTGGACTCAAATCCGTCCGACGACCCCATAACCCCGGACCCCACACTGCCATGCAACCCGCCACATTGGCGGCGCTCGAATCACGCGTCTTAAGAGAATGTTCTCAATTCGACGCGACGCGAATCTTTCGACTCAAAAGATAACACTCCCGGTTGCGAGGCATAGACAAAAAAGAGATTCGCCGGGACCTATGAACAGCTTGCACAGCCGCGAATCAAATTGATGCCTCAATTCCCGGCAAAGGGCCCGAGCGTTTCGCCGATGTCGTGATGGATCACGAGGTCGGCGATGTCGTCCTGCTCGGTCGGCTCGCGGTTGATGATCACCAGACGTGCGCCGGCGTCCTTGGCCAACATCGGAAAGCCTGCCGCTGGCCACACCACCAGCGAGGAACCGATTGCGATGAAGAGGTCGCAGGCCTGCGACAGCGCGGTTGCCCGCTGCATTTCGTCCTCGGGCATCATCTGGCCGAACGAGATCGTGGCGGTCTTCACCGGCTCGTCGCACGTGGTGCAGTTGGGCGCAGCGCCCTCCGCGTCGAATCGGCGCTTCACCCAGTCGAGCTGGTAGACCTTGCCGCACCCGAGGCAGCGCGCATAAGTAGTATTTCCGTGAAGTTCAATCACGTGCTCGGCCGCCACCCCCGAGGCCTGGTGCAGATTGTCGATATTCTGGGTGATGATCGCGGGAACCTTGCCGGCGCGATAGAGCGAGGCCAGCGCTCGGTGGCCGCGGCCCGGCTTTGCAGCTGCGAAGACCTGCTCCATCGCAAAGCGGCGACGCCAGGATTCGTCGCGCGCCTCTTGGCTCGCCACGAACTCGTCGAACGGGATCGGACGGTTGCGCATCCACAGTCCGCCCGGCGAGCGGAAGTCGGGGATGCCGCATTCGGTCGAGATGCCGGCGCCGGTGAACGGCACGATTCGCTTCGCTTCGGCGATCATCTCGCCGAGCCGTTCGACGCCGCTGCGAAGATCCAATGCAATCAATCGCTGCTCCCGATGTGTTTGCGCTAGCTGCAAGGCGCACAAGCGGCAAGATTGTTGACGCTCTTGTCCAACATGATGAAAAAGAGCGAAGAGAAACAGAGTAGGCAACTCCTGCCGCCCCTCGCATATCACAATCCTGCAATGCCTCCTCCCAATTGACGCCCCATTCGAGAGCCCCAATGGATGTGTTGAATCCGACTCACGACGCAATGCGGCGGCAGCGCTCGAGGTCAGTCGAAAACACAGGTTCAGGTGCGAACAGAGGGGATGGACATGACCGAAGATGAAGAACGCAAAGCCCGCGAACGCGATGAGATCGCCGCCCGTGTTGCCGCCTTCCGCGCCACCCAGGAGAAGTTCAAGCGCGAGCGCGAGGAATATTTCGTGTCGACGCTCGATAATGCCCGCAAGGCGGAGCGTCCCTCGCTCTGGCCGTAGAGCGTGACATCAGGCGAACGAAAAAAAGCCCGGAGCCTTGCTCCGGGCTTTTCGCTTGTCAGTCGCTACCAGTGGCGCCAGTGGTGGTGCCGATAGTACGGTCCGCCGCCGTAATAGGCGTAAGGACCCGGTCCGTAATAGTAGCCCGGCCGTCGTAATAGCCGTAACCCGGACCGTAATAGCCGTACGGATGCGATGCCGCGACAGCGCCCGCCGTGATTGCGCCGGCGGCAAGGCCGAATGCGAGGCCCGGCCCGATACCGCGGCCACGCGCCTCGGCAGGCGCAGGCGCCGCGACCGCGGTTACGCCGACGGCTGCGACGGTGGCCAGAACTGCCAATGTCTTCCTCATAATCTCCTCCTTCGCGCGTCTCGCGGAGATAACGGCGAGGGCCTGCGATGGTTGCGGCAATGCGGAACCGCAAGCCGTCCAAAAAATAGCGAGCCAGCAGGAACGAACGCTGCCTGCGCGGATTAACTCTGCAAGTGCGGAAGCCTCCACCATCCGGTTGAGGCGACAGCACGAAGACCCCGCCAGCATCCTCCGCGATGCTGGCGGGGTTTTTAGTTTCACGGGAGAGATGGCAGCAGAGGTGAGCTTCTGCCAGCGGGGCGGACGATCGAGGAGGAGAGATGCCCATATCCGCTTTGCTGGCCCGTATCCGCCGGCTCGTGCCCAAATCCGACGATCAGCACTACGAGGAGATCGTCCGCAGCTTCGGGGTCGGCACGCTGCGCCCGCCGGCGAAGCCAATGAGCGACCGCGAACTGGCGCAGGCCATCGCCGAGTTCCTCAAGGAACGGCCGTCGAGCGAGTCCGTTGCGGCCCTCGGCCGAAGGCTCGATCCCTCGTCCGGCCTCTGAACGGCGTAACTTCCTGTGTGCACGGAACAACATTTTCGCGCACACGTTGAGTCGTCTTCAGGCAGATGAGGCCCGACATGCCCGTGTGGCTCGAAGTCTTGCTCAACCTGTCCGGCTATGCCGGTTTCGTCGCGCTTGCAACGCGCGGCGGCATGTTCCGGGATACGTCCGCGGACGATCGGATTTACGGCGAGAAGCGCTAGTTCGCGTGCGGCGCCTGCCCTGCCGTGCGCATCAGCCGATCCGCCTTGACCGCGACACGCGTGTCCTCGACCTGCGGCCGCAGCGAAAAGCTGATGGCCACGAAAGCGAGACAGAAGAGCGTGCCGACGATGGCGACGCGCCGGTAGGTGTGGCGGTCGCCTTGATGAAAGAACGGCTCCGAAAATGGTGTCATGACAAAATGGCTTCTGGACAAAGGCGTTTCTTGCAAACTCGCAAGGTCGTTTCTTGATTGTCGTTGCCAGACACCTATCCCAAGTAGCGGCGAGTGCAACGCGATTGGGCTTTTAACCTAACCGAATAGGGTTATTTGCTTTCCCCCAAGCTTTCGTTAGGCGCTGCGCCGCGATCTTGGTGCGCCGCTTCTGCATCGCGCGGAAGGTCCGCGCTGTCACGGCCCGCTACTCCCGACCTCCTTTGTTCCAGCTTCGACTCCTTTTCGTTCGCAAAGAACGAATCGGAATCCGGGAAATCGGCGCGGAGCAACCGTTAATGGGCGGTGAGGAGGCGCGCGGCGAACGTCCGATCACGTAAGGTCGGTCGCTGCGGCACCGATAGCTTGCCTTGGCGTGGCTGCGAGTGGCGGACGCACCGGACGACCGCTGCGCAGCCCCGCCGTGACGGACGTGTCCCGCATCGACACAGAAGGCGTGGCTTGTTCTGCATCCGACTCCATTTCGTTCGCAAAGAACGAATCAGAATCGGAAAATCAGCGGGGCGCGAATCCTAACGATCCGTGAAAGCGTGCGCCGTCACGTCTTCGGCGCACGAGCCCTTGGCGGGAGAATTTTCGGCGGTAAGAATTTCGAGACGACGGCGAACACGATGACGATCTCACGGCACGGCTCGCATCGAAAGCTGTTGGGTGAGTTCGCCGTCATCGGCTTGGCGCATTGCGGGCATGTCATGCTGCGGGAACGCTGACGTCACAGGTTCGTTCCGTCACGTTGGCTTCCAAGGGCAATCAGCGATGGCGTTCGCTGATCCAATCACGCCGCCCGCTTCGCCTTGCCCTTCTCCGAAAAGCATTCGAGGATTTGGATGCGGAGCTCTTCTGCGGCCGGGCCATCGAGCTTTCTGAGCTCGTTCCAGAGCCTGATCACTTCGCGCTGTTTCTCGACGGTCATGAATCACCTCCAAGAGAAGATGACCAACTAGAACAAAATGAGAACAGAAAGTCCAGTCCTCCCCGAAATTCCACAGGGCGTGGCGGCTTGAACCTGCTCCGCGCTGTGCAGACCAAGGAGGCTCTGGATTTCAGCGCCTTGTCATACGGCAGCGCCGCCTGACGAACATATCCCGTCCTCGCGGCGCGGTTGCTATTTGGATTTTCAACCTTACGTTACAAGCGCAAGCGGCCAGGCGCTGAAATCCCAACGCCGTCAGCCAAGAGAGCCCCGTGCGAACGCGCGGGGCTTTTCTTTTCAGCCGCGGCTGGGCGGCAGGCCACCGCCGTGAGGACGAGTTTTCCTCTGTCGCATTGTCCGGCCGAATTCGATGGCGCCGGCGCCCTGGTGCGACGCGGCGCTAGGTCCCGGAGTTCCCGCGCCACGTGCGGGACTTGCGCGAGGCGCCGATGATCTGCCAGTTCTGTGAGAGCGAAATCCCGATCGGTCTTTCGGTGTGCCCGCTTGCGGCAAACCGCAGGGCGCGCCGGGACAAAACAGTCGGCGCTCCCTGGGGCTTCTCCTGATCGTCGTGGTGATGTTCGGCGTTGCCGTCGCCGAGCACCACTTTTTCTTCAGCGGTTGACCCGTCGTGATTCTTCGCGAACCATCTCCGGTCTTAGACGGCGTCCTTGGCCACCTTCAGCGGCGAGGCCTTGACCGACTTGCTCGCCGGCTTTGCCGCAAACTGCATCGGCTCCTTGGTGAAGGGATTGATGCCCATCCTGGCTTCGGTCGCCGGCTTGTTCACCACCGACATCTTGACGAAGCCGGGAATGACGAACTCGCCGGACTCGTTGAGCTCCTTGTAGCCGACCGTCGCCATGTATTCGATCACCGACTTCACGTCGTTCTTTGACAGCTGCGTGCCTTCCGCAATTGCATCGATCAATTGGGTCTTCGTCATCTTCGCCATGTTCTGAATTCCTTTAAAGGGGTGCGCGCGAATAACTCTGCTGTGGACGCGGCCGGACCCGCGGAGGCGCGCTTCTGATTCATGCCAGAGGTCATGAAGTGACGGGCTTAGAGCCTATCGAGGCTCAAAACGCAAGCAGGGGCTCTCTGGGGTTCCCGACGTCCGGTGAACGGTGTCACGGCATGTGCCGGTACTTGTTGAACCATTTGCCCCCTGGCGCGTCTTACTCTTGAAGTCCCTAAGCTTCACCCCACCAGAAAGCCCCGCTTCCCCCAGGCGGGGTTTTCGCTGTTGGGTGCCTGTTAGGACGCCGCGGCTGCTATATGGTCGAGAGGTTTCTGGTGGGGGGCTCATGAAGATCGCTATCGTCATCGCCGGCTTGATCATTGTTGCAATCGCCGCCCTCGTAGCCATCCAGCCGAGCTTTTTGAAGCCTGCGTCATTGGCCCTCGTGAAAAAATCCGACATCTTCGGCTTCTCGCCCGGGATGACATTCGACGAGACAAGCAAGCTCGTCAGTCAACGTCGCTATCTGTGCCGCCAGATCCGCGGTTCGTATACCCTCGAATGCGACATCAATGGCGCCAAGGTCACGGTCCATAGCGACGAGGCCCACGTCAGGCGTCCGGTCTGGCGTGTCCATGCGGAGTTGACTAATCCGCGGCCGCAGGACGTCGCCGTCAAATCGATCTCCGACCAGTTCAACGCCCAGCCAGCCAAGGACCGCGAGGGCTGGATATGGATCGTCGGCCGTGGCCTCAAGCTGAGCTATGACGGCCTCGCCTTGAAGCTCGTCGACGAGAGCGCGGAGGCCCGGCTTCGCAAAGACGAAGCCAAGCGCTAGATCCGGAAAAGTGTGCAGCGGTTTTCCGAAAAGATCATGCTCAAACAATAACCTAAAGCGCGATGACGTTCATCCTGATTCATCGCGCACTTTAGAGAGCACTGCGGGTCACCTCATCGTGAAACTTGTGACTCGGCACACCTTGTTGAGACTTCGGTAACCTAACGCCTCCAATCTCGCATCAGTATCGTTGCGTTGGAGTATCCCACAGTGCTGGATTTTAACGAGCTGCGTGAACTCGCAGCTGACGTGCGTATTTTCGTCGATGTCGCCGAGGACAAGGCCGAAGCGCTGCGAGCCGTCATCGCAGCCTATGACGTCGTGCTGGCGATCTTCCCCTCTGGAGACGGCATGGGCCTCCACGTCGTCAAAGGCAAAGAGATCCTGGACAAGATCGCAAACTCGCGGAGCCATGCGATGTACAACCACACGGCCATCGCGGTTCCTGATCTCGAGCACGCAGAAGTGCTCAAATACCTGACGGTCTCCGTCGAGCAACGGATCGCAGCCTGAAGTAGGACGGTCGTGGTTGAATCGGTATGAGCCGAGGTTCACCTCTCCCGTAGTTGCCGAAGGTGTTCGGCCGGCATGTTTGCCCGGCGATGCAAAGCATTCTCCGGAGCCGCCCGCGCCAGCGGCGTCCTCACCATGACGGTCTGATATCTCGCCACAAAGCGACCTGAGGCCCGCCGGAAGCGGGCGTCTCGAAGGACGGGCTCCGGGCGAGTTATCGCTACGTTTCTTGACCTGCAATAGGCCTTGCCCGCTGGGGAGAGGTGAACCCTCGAACGAGCGAGCGAAGCCGATTTCGCTACGAGCCGCATGGTTCTTCAGCAGCGCGCACCGTCACCGTTGAAGCACCTTGCAGCAAGCTTAGGAGGAAGCCAGCATGAGAGCTGCAAGATGGGGTTCTCTTTTGGAAGCATTTCCTGCATAATGCTGCATGGCAAAAATAAAAGTTACTTTCAAAACCGTCCGGATCTCAGAGAACGACTGGAAGATACTGGCAGACTACCCCAACAGCGAACAGCGCGAAATCAGCGGATTCACCAGCAAGGCGGATGCCGACGACTGGATCAACGGCGACCGCAAGATCGCCTGGCTCCGCTCTCAGGGTTACGCCAAGTGACGCACTAGCTCGATCGCATCGCCCTCGGCTTCACGCGGGCGGCCTTGGTCCTCCAAGGCTGCAACGACCCGCCTTCGGTTCATAGCAGCACCTAGGAACGCGTTGCTACTTGATGAACTCCGTCATCGGCTTGCCCTTGTCGACGACAAAGACGTTCAGCATCTTCAACGGCCTGTCACCGCCGATCTTGAATCCGGCGTGAGGCACATCGCGCGCGTTTATGATCGCAGCCCCTGTGGGCAACTCGCGATGACTTCCATCCGGCAAATCGAGCGTAGCGCCTTGCAGCACGTAGACGATTTCCTCACCGGGATGGATGTGCTTGGCCAGCGACTCACCGGGAGGCACTTCGACGACCACCACGACGACGTCCATGTCCTTTCCGGTGAGATCACCTCTCTTCAATTCCGTTCTGGAAATCGACGTTTGAGAACTCGCAGAGCCGATCAAGCAAGCGGTAGCAAGTATGGAAAGGGCCAGTCGCATTGCAAACCTCCCTCGCAATATAGCTGTGAAAATTGGCATCCTGCATCATGCGCGTCCATGGCGCAAAGACACGGTCTCGGCCCGGCGCCGCCAACTGAGTGCACTGTCCTCGTAAGTCGTCGCCCATTTCCTGAGTTGCTCACGGACTGTCCTTGGCCTTCCGGCTCTCGCCAATTGAAACCGGCTTGTTCAGGAAATACTCGCGGTTACCTGTCGCTGCTTCCGCATACTGGTCGATGGCCACGATGATGGCCTGGACGTGCGGATAGCACCACCCCTCCCGCGTCGCCTTTCGGCGAACATCCTCGAGCGCGGTCAGGAAGGGCGAGAGCCCTTGCTCGTCGTCGAACCAACGCCTGCTCACCACGTTCTCCCGCCAAGCACCCTGCCCTTGGTTGGCGCGGCTGCGCACTCTTCAGCGCGTCCCGCTGGGCACAGAGACTTTCAACCTTCGCCTCCATCCGCGACAGCAGGGCTTCGGCCGATGCCGTCCCGAGACCAGCCCGCTGTAGCTGGAGGATTTCCTTCCTCTGCCTCCCCGTCTGGATGCGCATCCGTTCGATCTCCCGCCTGACAGCGTCCAGGTCCGGCATGTTCAACCCCGCAATTTGAATATGGCTCATGAGAACAAAAACGGAACGAAGAGTCGAGTCAGACGTTGGACGAAAAAGGAGACGTGTGATGGCCGACAACACCCAGAAGGACCCGAAAGACTGGGTTTCCGGGGATGACCCGATGACAGGAGCCCAGGAATCCTACCTCAAGACGCTCGCCGAGCAGGCCCATCAGAACCTGCCTGAGGAAGAGCTGACCAAGGCCGAGGCCTCCGAGCTGATCGACAAGATGCGGCAAAAGGCCGGGCTGGAGGAGTGACCCCCATGATTGTGGGAACCCGGGGTCGTGTGTATGCAAGCGAAATCGGGAATCGAAATGCCTTATTTCGTTTGCGCCCGCGACGGTGTCGGGCAGATCATATTGAACAGGGACACCAGGGAAGCGGCCGAGAAGAAGGCCGCCGAGCTCCGTGACGTCGGCTACTTCGAAGTCGAGATCATCGCGAAAGCGGCCGAGAAGGCCGCCTGAGCAACTGGTGTCGCATTGCGCGCCCTGGCGGAGGTGCTCCTCCGCCTGCGCCGCACTTGTTGGGTCGCCCCTGCCCAGAACGGATGCAAGCGTGCGAGTGCGCGGCGGCCCTGCCGTCCATGGGGAATGGACGACCGCTGCTCGCTTTGGCTAGGCTGATCCAAATTCTGGAGGAGCCAAGATGCCGTACTTCACATCCAAGCAGGACCAGGCGCAACGCATTTGCAAGGTGCTGGCCGACGTGTTCTGCGCGATTTTGCTCGCGACCTTCTCGATTGTGTTCTTCGGACTGCTCGGCGGCATTGCCGCCTTCGTTGTAGTTGAGGCCGGCCTACTTGCGATTGATTGGCTCTTGCCGAACGAGGACGATGCGGCAGGCGTAGTTCGCTAGTGGACTTTCCCGTGGTGGCTCCATGCCGAAGCAGACGGGCAGTCGGGCTTGTCAAAACTGATCGCCTATGAACTTGATGATGCTGACGATCAGGCCAGAGAGACATGCTGCAGTGCCGAGGTCGGCGAGATAAAGCAACACGTCACGTTCGTCCTCACTTAGTTCTGCCAGTGCCTTGCGCATCTTCCCTCTCCATGGCCTCGATCAGCACTTGGTCGTCGAGAACATCCAGCAGATCATTAATTGTCTTATTGCCGTCGCACGACCCCGGCTCGACATAACTTGCCAGAATAACCTGGGCCTGTTTGACGGCTACCCTCACGCGATCCGGTTTCACGGCCGGTACTCTACTTACACTGTGGAAGCTAAAACGCAGATAGGAACGGCGCGTTCCTTTGCTCAGCCCCTCGAATGAGCTGGCGCGCAACAACCCTTCGGATGTGATGTCGCGATACTCCACGTCAGCGTAGAACTTCGGCTCGACTCTGACGGGCGTGTCCGAAGGTCTTGGCCAGCGGGCTACAGGAGATCGAAGGCGAACTACAACAAGCGATCCCGATCGCCCCCTTCGGTTCACGTTGGTTGGTGTAGTTCACCAGCTGTATTCCGCTCACGCACACGTGCGCCCGCCCCCTGCCCCTCCTCCCCTTTTCCTGCTATCTCCTAGCCCCGCCGTCCCGGCCCATAGCAAGACCCTCCATACGTCCAGGGAGCAACAACCATGCGATACCTCCACACCATGCTGCGCGTGCGCAATCTCGATGTCGCGCTCAAGTTTTACCAGGATGCGCTTGGCTTGAAGGAGGTGCGGCGGATCGAGAACGACAAGGGGCGCTTCACGCTGGTGTTCCTGTGCTCGGCGGACGATCTTGAAGGCCTGAAGAAGCAGCCGCAAACGCGCGGCGCGCCGCTGGTCGAGCTCACCTGGAATTGGGACGAGGAGAAGTACGGCGAGGATCGCTTCTTCGGCCATCTCGCTTATGAGGTCGACGACATCTACGCCACCTGCGAGAACCTGATGAAGGCCGGCGTCACCATCAACCGGCCGCCGCGCGACGGCAACATGGCCTTCGTCCGCTCGCCCGACCTGCACTCGATCGAGCTGTTGCAGAAGGGCGAACCGAAGCCGCCGCAGGAGCCTTGGGCATCGATGCCGAATACCGGTCATTGGTAAGACCCAGCAGGAACAAGCCCTCTCGCCCGTCGTTCTCTTCCCAACGAAGCCGATTGGAGGAGGATGCGATGGCGAGAGGGCTGTTGCTGTGGATGCTTGGCGTGCCGATTCCGGTGATCATTCTGTTGTGGCTGTTCTTCGGCCGCTGAGCGTCGCGTTGAATTTGCAATGAAGGCTCCGCCCCGGGCGGAGCTTTTTGCATGATGGGCTCGGCGCAATCGCGCATCGCTCGATGAGGCGAATTCCGCTATCACGCGCGCAAACGACAACGCCGCGGGAGACGCCTCATGCCTGACACCAAACTGACGATTTGGGGCCGCGCCAACTCGGTCAACGTGCAGAAGGTGCTGTGGTGCCTCACCGAGCTCGGCCTGCCCTACGAGCGCATCGATGCCGGCATGCAATACGGCAAGACCCGCGAGGCCGGGTATCTGGCGATGAATCCCAATGCGCGGATTCCGACGCTGGTCGAGGGCGATTTCGCGCTGTGGGAGTCCAATTCGATCATGCGCTATCTCTGCCTCGCGCATGGGCGCAGCACGCCGATCTACCCGGAGCCGCCGAAGCTGCGCGCCTCGGTCGACCGTTGGCTCGACTGGACGCTGTCGACGGTGCAGCCGGTCGATCGCCCGGTGTTCTGGGGCATCGTTCGCACCGCGCCCGCCGAGCGCGACGTGCTCCAGGTGCAGCGCGATGCCGATGCCGCTGCCGAGGTTTGGGCCATCGCCGACGGCCTGCTCGCCTCGCGCCGTTTCATCGAGGGTGATGCGTTCACGCTCGCCGACATCGCGATCGGGTCCTATGCGCGGCGGTGGCTCGGAGTCGAAGGCATCAGCCGTCCGGCCCAGCCGCACCTCACGCGCTGGCTCGCCGAGCTCGGCAAGCGGCCCGGATTCGCGCAATTCGTCGCACCGCCGATGTCGTGACCGCTGACGCGGCGTAAGTTGCGATGATCGCGCGAGGAATCGTCGTCGCGGCGCAAGCGCCAGGCGTCACGGCAGCACTTGATGGCTACTGTGCATGGGGTTGTTTTCGCATATTTTGTTGGGCCCTAGAGCCAGCCGCGCTCGACCAGCAGCACGCAGATGATCAGCATCAGCGTCACCGCCGCGGTGGCGAGCCGTGCGGTCCAGCTGAGGCCACGGCCGACCCACCACAGCAGCGCGCAGTACATCAGCACGGGGACGAGGATATCGAGCCGCAACAGGTCCGCCGACATGGGCCTTTAGCGCCGGATGCTGGTGTCGACGCTGACCGAGCCGCCGACCTTCACGCAGGTCCCGGTGCCCTCGACCATGACGAAGCGCGGGCCATAGGAGGCGCAGGAGCCGGCCTTTCCTGCACCGTCCGTGCCCTTCAGCGGCAGGATCTTGCCGGTCTCCTTGCCCGCCTGCGGCCGCTCGGCGGGAGGCAGGCGCAGGCTCTCCGCTGCGTTCGCGGATACGGCAGCAAACGAGATCAGGATGAGGAGCGGCATGCGCATGGCCGCCTTGTAGCCCGGACGGGCCGTGCGCGCCACCGGATCGGCGCGCAGCGATGTCAGAGGAATTTGATGCCGGCCGACTTGCCGCGGCGCCAGACCACCTGGCAGCTTCGCCCGGTCCGCGCATCGCGCGCGAAGGCCATCCGGATCACCCCGGGAAGCTGGCTCGCATCCTCGTCCATCGTGATCTTCGCGCCCGTATCCGAGATGTCCTGGACCAGGCAATGCCGCGCCGCGAATCCGCCGTCGAGCGTGATCCAGGCGTGCCGCGACAGCAGCTTGCGCTCTGAGCGCTTCTTGGGCGGTGGCATCGGAAAAATCTCCCACTCCAGCGCTACTCAGGGAACCCTAAGAAACCGTTGAATTCGCCCCCTGATCATCCCGGCTCGGCGCTATCCACCGGGAGCAAAAGAGCGTTCCCGAACGGCTTGCCCGGGAGCGCAAAGGCCACTATACGTTCGCGCGCTGCAAGCCGCCGGGCACTGTTCGGCCGGCCAGCGGCCGTGCCGCGGAAAGCGGCGGGGCCCTGCGTTTGCTCCCTTCGTCTATCGGTTAGGACGCCACCCTTTCACGGTGGAGAGAGCGGTTCGATTCCGCTAGGGAGCGCCACGCTCTATCGAGCTCCCGCCTCTTCAGCCTGCCATTTCGGGGCAAGGCGCGCCTGATGGCACGCCGCCTGCACGTCATCAGCCCAATGTCCGACCGATCCGCGCATTTACCGGAAATTTACCCCTGCTCCTGCGCGACGGTATCGTTTGCTTAGAATTTGGCCACTACCGTCGAACTACGGAAATCACCCTGAAACCCCGGTTGGCGTTCATGTCTGTTGCAGAGTTCCTGAGGCAGCGTGCAGTGGAAGTCACCTTGAACGGCAGCTACTCGCTGCCGCGCTGGTATGATTGCGAAGGCAAGCTGCGCAGCTTCGCCTGCCGCACTAAGCGCGTCTCGCCCTTCCGCATGATCGTCGACGTACCGGTGGTCGGAAAAGTCGGCGAGCGCTTGACCTCCTACTTCCAGGATTTCGGCGAATTCCAGTGCACGATCAGCGCGACGCTGAAGTCGGGCTTCCTGATGGAGCTCGAGATGACGCGGGCGCGGCGCGCCTGGATGTCCGAAAAGCTAACCTGGCTCGAGAAAAAACAGAAGGACGCCAGCGTCCAGGAGCTGCGGCAAGACGCGCGTTTCGTTCCGCAAGTCCCGCACACGTTCCTGACGCTTGCCAACGGCAGCACCCATTCGTGCTTCATCATCGACGTCTCCACCGCAGGCGTCGCGATCTCCTGCGAATACGACCCGCCGATTGGAACCCCGCTTGCGGTCGGCGCCTGCGTCGGGCGCGTGATCCGCAAATTCCACCACGGCTTTGCGGTCAAGTTCGCCGAGAAGCAGTCCCGGGACGACCTCGTCCGGCTGATTGTCCGCACGCCCATGCTCCAGTCGGCCTGAGAAGCCGGGCAGATCGCTGCCCTATCGCGGCCCCATTGCGGGATCAGTTTTTGCGGATCCGGATGTCACATTTGCAGACTTGCGATCGGGGGACCGAATGGCAGTCGACAAGATCACGATTGATAAAGTCACAGTTGATAAGATCACTTGGGACAGGGTTGGCCGGGTCACCGAGCCCGGACGCTACATGTATACCTTCGGCTGGCTCACCATCACCGCCGGCGATCTCGAAATCTGGAAGCAATACCCGCAGGCCGCCTTCACGCTGCTGGCGCAACCAGCCGAGCCGGACGATTCCGTTGGCGCGGAATTCCATCTCGGAGCCTTCGATATCGCCCCCAGCGGGCCATCGCCGTTCACCACCCATTGAGCGAACAAACCCACCCATTCGCTTGATCTGATTTATCAATCAGATCCGACGACGGGGCGCGCTGCGACAGGTGACGAGCTGGCTTTGCCATGCAATCGATGATGCTCACATTTGGCGTTGGGCGCCCTGATGAACGCTGGCTGTCGCGCTCGTTAAGCGAGCCGACAGCGAGCGCATGACACATGGTCGCACCGGTGAATGTAGATAAGCTCATCAAGGGAACCTATTTTCGGCGCCGATGTACCTGATTGAAGCGCTACCCACTGTCATCGGAACTGCCGCCGTCGCGCCTGCGCTGCTGATGCTGTGGCTTGTCATCGCCGCCGAGGAGCGCCCGGGCCCGCCCGCCCAGGTCTGGACCGCCTTCCTGCTCGGGGCGGCCAGCATCTCGCTGCTGGGCCTCGCCCGCGCGCCCTTCGCCAGGATGGTCGCAGCGCCCGACGATCCCTGGGCGGCGCTCGCCATGCATTCGGTCTTCGGTGTCGCGCTGCCGGAGGAAGCCGTCAAGGTGATCGCCATCGTGCTGGTCTCCTCGACCAAGCGGCGGACCTTCGCCAATCCGATGGACACCGTGGTCTATGGTGCCGCAGTCGGCCTCGGCTTTGCCGCTTACGAGAACCTTGCGTATCTCGTGCAGCATGCCGAGATGTGGCGCTCGCTGGCCGCCCTGCGCAGCGTGCTGACGGTGCCGTTCCACGGCGCGCTTGGCATCATCGCGGGCGCCTACCTCACCATTGCCCGCGCCGGCACAGCGCTCGGAGCCAACCGCCACCATCGCGACTGGGCCCGCCTGTCCAGCCGCCTGCTGATCTTCGCCGGCCCACTCGCGCTGCATTCGGCGTTCGATTTTCCGCTGCTGACTCTCCAGCGCATGCCGGATCTGGACCCGACGCTGCGGATGTGGCTGGGCGCGGCGAGCCTGTTGATCGGCTTCAGCTCGATCGCGTTCGCCATCCGCCTGGTCCGGCGGGTCGCGCGCCATCACGCGCCCCGGACCGACGTCGCCCGCGAGCGGCTCAGCCAGCTGCGCCGGATGTGGGCGCTGCTGCTTGCCGGCGGCGGCGTCGGCTTCCTGGGCCTCGCCTTCGTGCTGACCTCGCTCCATCACTGGCTGATCAATCCCGAGCGCAATCTGACGCTGGCGCTGATCCCGATCGGCCTCACCTCGATCCTGCTCGGTCTTGCACTTCTGATTGTCACGACCGCGATCTACATTCTCGGCCGCAACCGCATCCGCACCAGCGCCGAAGGTTTTTCCTCGGCGCCCGGCGGGGGATAACCCTCGCGGGATGGCCAGCGCGACATGCACCTAGTAGATTGAGCCCAGCCCTCTCGTCCCGGAGCCTGCCGATGACATCGCCCGAGGAGTTTTCACGGATGCAATCGGCGATGAGCCAAACGGTGAAGGCGCATTGGAAGGCCTTTCTGTTCGAAGGCATCCTCCTCGCCGTTCTCGGCATTGCCGCGCTGATCCTGCCGCCCCTCGCGAGCCTTGCGACCGCGATCTTCCTCGGCTGGATGTTCCTGATCAGCGGCATCGGCGGATTGATCGCGACCTACTGGGCGCGCAGCACGCCGGGGTTCTGGTGGTCGCTGATCTCGGCCGCGCTGGCGGTGCTCGCCGGCGGAATTCTGCTGGCGCGGCCGATCCAAGCGGTGCTGACGCTGACCATCGTGCTCGGTGCCTATTTTCTCGCCGAAGGCGTCACCACCATCATGTACGCACTGGAGCACCGTCGCGAGCTAAGCAGCCGCTGGTCATGGCTCCTGATCTCGGGCCTCGTCGACATCGCGATCTCCTTTATGGTGATCGCCGGACTGCCAAGCTCGGCGGAATGGGCGATCGGCGTCCTGGTCGGTATCAACCTGCTGTTCGGCGGCGCCACCCTGATCGGCATGGCCCTGGCGGCACGCAAGAGCAACACCTGACACGCTCGTTGCGCCGTGTTCTGTTTTAGGGGTGACAACCCGCCAGCGCCGCGCTATATGGCCTGCCATGATCACCGTCGCCACCGGCTATTTTTGGTACTTTAGCTACGACAGCTCGCTGGCGGCGGGAGGATCGCGCTCAATCTGACACATTGCAGCAAACGTCCGAACAAGCCGCCAGACCTGGCGGCTTTTTTATTGGCCGGCAGGTTCTTAACAGACAGGAGCCCGCCGTGCTGAGCACGACCGACGATCTTCGTATCCGCGAACTGAAAGAGCTGAACACGCCGGAAGAGGTGATGCGGGAGGTCCCGCGCACGCTCACCGCGACGCGCGTGGTGATGGCAGCGCGCAATGCCATCCATGCGATCCTCAACGGCCAGGACGACCGCCTGCTGGTCGTGGTTGGCCCGTGCTCAGTGCATGATCCCAGGGCCGCGCTCGACTACGCCGAGCGCCTCGTACGCGTACGCGAAGACCTCGCCGACCAGCTCGAGATTGTGATGCGGGTCTATTTCGAGAAGCCGCGCACCACGGTCGGCTGGAAGGGCCTGATCAACGATCCCGATCTCGACGGCAGCTTCGACATCAACAAGGGCCTGCGTCTGGCGCGCAACGTGCTGTCGGCGGTGAACAATCTCGGCCTGCCCGCCGGCACCGAATTCCTGGACATGACGACGCCGCAATACATCGCCGACCTGGTGTCATGGGCTGCGATCGGCGCGCGTACGACCGAGAGCCAGATCCATCGCGAACTGGCGTCGGGGCTGTCCTGCCCAGTCGGCTTCAAGAACGGCACCGACGGCAACGTGCGGATCGCCGCGGACGCGGTGAAGTCGGCCTCGCATCCGCATCATTTCATGGCGGTGACCAAGCTCGGCCGCTCGGCGATCGCCTCGACCGCGGGCAACGAGGACTGCCACATCATCCTGCGCGGCGGCAGCAAGCCGAACTATGACGCGGCAAGCGTCGCGGCCACCTGCAACGAGCTGACCAAGTCCGGCGTTGCGCCGCTCGTGATGATCGATGCAAGCCACGCCAATTCGAGCAAAAAGCCGGAGAACCAGCCGCTGGTGATGACCGATATTGCCGGCCAGATCTCAAGCGGCGAGAACCGCATCATGGGCGTGATGATCGAGAGCAATCTGGTCGCCGGCCGTCAGGATGTGGTGCCCGGCAAGCCGCTTACCTATGGACAGAGCATCACCGACGGCTGCATTGACTGGACGACCACGGCCGCCGTGCTTGAGCAGCTCGCCGATGCAGTCGAGATCCGCCGCAACACCCAGCGCGCTGGTCTGCACGAGCGATCAGCTTAGGACGTGACGAGGCGAAGTGTCAGTCGGGGGCTCAATTCTTCACCTCTCCCCGCCGGGGAGAGGTGCGGTTCCTAGCAGCCCCGGCAGATGCTCTTGATCTTCTTGTCGAGCGCCTGGTTTTCCTTGCTCAAAGGATCATTGGCGTCGCTCAGATTTTTTTCGCTCGGCACGTCAGCCGCGCGCGGCTGGCGGTGACCGACGGGTGCCGGCAACACCGTTCCAGAGGTGGCGCCGCCCGATGTCGAGCCCTTGGAGCCGCCGGTCTGTGCAACCGCCGCGCCACCGAGCAAGACCACGAGCGATGCTGCCACCATGATCTTTTTCATGTCCGCTTCTCCATTCTCAAACCGACGCACGCTCCAGCACCGCTCATGTTTCCGGCGGATAGAGATGAACGTCGCCGCAATAGTCCATGATACGATAGCGCGTTTCGGCTCCCGCTTCACCCGCATCGCCTGCGGTATTTTGTGCCACCACCACATAATTCGGCCCGACCGGCGACTTGCCGGCGCCGCCGGGAATATCGACGACATAATCAGGCTGACACAGCCCTGACACCCGCCCACGCAACTGCCGCATCAACTCCTGCCCCTGCGCCAGCGTGGTTCGCAGATGCGCAGTGCCCGGCGCGAGATCGCCATGATGCAGGTAATAGGGTTTGATCCGGCATTCGACGAAAGCTCGCATCAAATCCGATAGAGCAGCGACGTCGTCGTTGACGCCGCGCAAAAGCACGGACTGGCTCACCATGGGAATGCCGGCATCGACGAGCCGCGCGCAGGCGGCGCGCGCCGTTCCGGTCAGTTCCCGCGCATGGTTGGCGTGCAACGCGACCCAGGTGGTCGCTCCCTCGACCTTGAGCGCGGCGACCATCTCCTCGCTGATGCGCGCGGGATCGGCCACGGGCACGCGGGTGTGAAGACGGATGATCCTGACGTGATCGATTCCCGCCAGATCGGCCATGATCTCGCTCATGCGACGTGGCGACAGCATCAGCGGATCGCCGCCGGTGAGGATGACTTCCCAGATCTCGCCATGCGCGCGGATGTAGTCGATCGCTGCGCGATAGGCGCTGTCCGAGAGTGCGTTTTCCTTACCTGGCCCGACCATCTCCCGGCGGAAGCAGAAGCGGCAATAGACCGCACAGACGTGAACCAACTTGAACAGCACGCGATCCGGATAGCGGTGCACGATTCCGGGAACCGGCGAGTGCGGATGATCGCCGATCGGATCGGCGCTCTCGCCCGGCTGTGCGTCCAGTTCGGCCGCGGTCGGAACGAACTGCCGTGCGATGGGATCGGCGGGATCGGCGGTGTCAATCAGCTCGACCAGCGCCGGCGTAATCGCCACCGCATAGCGCGCGGCAACGCGCTCCAGCGCCGGCAGCGTCGCTGCGGGCGCCAGGCCTTCGGCGACGAGCTCAGCCGGCTCGCGCAAAGTGCGTGCAAGATTGGTCTTCGTCATGCCTCACCCGCAGGCGGTGTCCACACCACCTGATCAATTCGCGATGCGCCGCTCGCCAGCATGACCAGCCGGTCGAAGCCGAGCGCGACGCCGCTCGCCTCCGGCATCGCAGCGACCGCGGTCAGAAAGTCCTCATCCAGCGGATAGGCCTCTCCGTAGCGGCGCTGCTTCTCCGTCATCGATTCCGCGAAGCGCTTGCGCTGCTCCTCGGCGTCGGTGAGTTCGCCAAAGCCGTTGGCAAGCTCGACGCCGCAGGCATAGACCTCGAACCGTTCCGCAAGCCGCGGATCATCAATCTTCACCCGCGCCAGCGCCGCCTCTGGAGATGGGTATTCGAACAGAATCGTCAAACGGCCCTGCCCCAGATGCGGCTCGACATGTTCAACCAGAACCTTGCTGAAGATGTCCGACCAGGTGTCGTCCTCGGCCACACGGACCTTGGCACCGGCCGCCTCGGCGAGCGCGGCACGGTTACCCTCGCCGCCCGAGATTGTCGACAGCAGGTCGATGCCGGCGAACCGCTCGAACGCCCCCGCGACCGTCACAACCTCTGGCTCGGCGAAGGGATCGGCGGTCCGGCCTCGGAACGAGAAGGTTCCGATGCCGGTCGCCCGCGCCGCACGGGCAATGACGACGACGGTGTCCGCCATGATGGCGTCATAGGGGGCGCCTGAGCGGTACCATTCCAGCATGGTGAATTCGGGCAGGTGCAGGTCGCCGCGCTCGCGGTCTCGGAACACACGGGCAAACTCGAAAATCCGCGTCTCGCCCGCCGCCAGCAGCTTCTTGCAGGCGAATTCCGGCGAGGTTCGCAGGTAACGGCTCGCGCGGCTGCCGTCCGGCCGCATGATCTCGGTCCGGGGCGCGTGCAGATGGGTCTCATTGCCGGGCGAGATCTGGAGGACGGAGGTTTCGACCTCGACGAAGCCCTGCTCGGCGAAAAATCCCCGGAGAGCCGCGGTAATGGCCCCCCTGGCCTGGAGGAAAGGCTGCCGGTCGCGGTGCCGCCCGGGCGACCAGAACGGCGAAATCGGCTTGTCCCCAGCCATTAGCCGATTGCCCCTCGGAACAGCAAAATGCTGGCATCCAACGGCAAAATCAGTATGTTGCGGCCCGAAACGGGCGCCGAGGTCCGATTTGAGGCCCCAAGTCCCCCATCCATTCGACCACGTCCTGGCCGGTGCCGGGCCAAGCAAGCAGGAAATACAGCTTTGAGAGTCATCGCCAGTTCTATTCGCAAGGGCAACGTG
This sequence comes from Bradyrhizobium sp. 159, assembly GCF_023073795.1. NCBI lineage: Bacteria > Pseudomonadati > Pseudomonadota > Alphaproteobacteria > Hyphomicrobiales > Nitrobacteraceae > Bradyrhizobium > Bradyrhizobium sp. 159. Next base: position 34,635 of record NZ_JADPKE010000050.1, read on the forward strand.
ATCGAGCAAGACGGCAAGCTTTATGTCGTCGTGAGCGCCGAGAACATCCATCCCGGCAAGGGCACCCCGGTCAGCCAGATCGAAATGCGCCGAATCTCGGACGGGGTAAAGATCTCCGAACGCTACAAGACGACCGACCAGGTCGAAAAGGCAACGATCGAAGAGCGCAACTACACCTACCTCTATGAGGACGGTGACGGCTACCATTTCATGAACCCGGAGACTTACGACCAGGTCCAGGTCTCCAAGGATGTCGTCGGCGACGCTGCTGCCTATCTTCAGGAGAGCATGACGGTCAAGCTGTCCATGCACGACACCAACCCGGTCTCGATCGCGCTGCCGCAGCGCGTGACGCTGGAAGTGGTCGAGACCGAGCCGGTGACCAAGGGCCAGACTGCCTCCTCCTCCTACAAGCCCGCGGTGCTCTCCAACGGCGTGCGCACCACCGTGCCGCCGCACATCACCGTCGGCACCCGCGTCGTGGTGATGACCGAAGACGGCTCCTACGCCGAACGCGCCAAGGACTAACGGGGAACAGAGCGATCGCAACAGGTGCCGCCGGGGGGCGAGACAGTGGTTGGGAAAGGTTTCCGCTTCGTCTCGCAACTCCTGGCGTCGCTTTCGCTCCTCATTGCCACCCGGCTTGCTGCGGAAGAATTTCGCAGCCCCTCGCTCACGGCCCTGCGCGTCGATTGGCGCGCAGCGCTCGACCAGTTCCGCGCCGAGATCAATAGTCGTCCGCGGGTCGCGGACGATTTCATTTTCGCACCCCGCCGTTCGGTGCCGCGCCATGATCCGCGCGCAATACCCGCGTTGGTTCAGCTCAACGCGGTCTCCTCGCAATTCTTCACTGGCATCGCCCGCAGCCCCGTGCCGGTGCTGCTACCGTTCGACGCCGCCGCGTATCTCGAGGCGCAGCGCAACGGCGCGCCGGCTATGCTCGCGCTGTCGCGCTACCAGGCTGAATTCAATCCCGTCGACATGTTCGACGCCGGCCCCGCCGGCTACAGCGCGACGTTCTCGTTCGAGCCTGGCGCCGGCGACGGCATGCCGAGCCGGGTGTACGCAAGGCCGGTTGAGGTGCAGATCACGGGCTCGGCGCTCGTCTATGACATCGCCGATCCCTCTGGCGGCAAGGGCGAGCCGGTCAAACCCCTCGCAGCAACCTATCCAGACCTGCGCAGGTTCATCCGGGAAGGCTATCTGCGCTATGCCTTCACCCGTTTCGGCGTTGCCTATGTGGTGTCGATCCAGTGCCTTGACAGCATCGCCAAGCCGCGGCGGCTCGCCTGCAAGGAAGCCTATCCGGTCGCAGAACGCTTCCTGAAGGCGCTCCGGATCGTGGGCGGGCAACGGATGCGGCCTCTGATGGACGTTGCCTCTAACGTCCTCGATCGTCCGGCCGGACGCTCGGCAGATTTCAGCTATCGACCGAGCGGCGATATCATCCCGAATACGGGCTATCGCAAGCAAGGCGGCCATCCCGACGTGATGGCCTATGCACAGATCCGCTTTCCGCTCGAAAAGGCGCCGGCCTTCGTGCGCTCGCAATCCCATGGCAGGCGTGACAGGAGCGACAGCCCGACCGCCTATCCCTGGCGCGACAATTTCTGCGAGTCCCGCAGTTTCGAGGTCTGGCAGTGCGCCGGCGGATATGGTCACCAGGGCGAGGATATTCGCGCCGCCGATTGCCCGCCGCCCGGCGACGGCCGCGAGCCCTGCGATCCCAAGCGGCGCGGTGTCGTCGCCGTCCGCGACGCGATCGTGATCCGCTCTGCCAAGGACCAGGCCGTGACGCTGCAAGTCAACAGCCGCACCGAGCACATCCGCTTCCGCTACATGCACATGAACCCGCAGGCGCTGAACGCCGATGGCGTGCTCAATGGCCGCATCGTCACCGAAGGCGAGAAGATCGGGGTGATCTCGAACTATCTCGACCATCCCGCCGGCACCTCGATGCATTTGCATTTCGACGTGCAGGTGTTCACCCGCGACGGCTGGATCTGGGTCAGTCCCTACGTCACGCTGGTCTCGGCCTATGAGCGCCTGATCCGCGCCCGCGGCCGCGAGATCGGCCCGGAGGTCGCAGGCACTCCGCAGCCCGTGGCACACGCGCTGCCGGAAGATGTGATCAAGCAGGACCTGCGCGAGGGCTCGAGCGGCGAGGAGAATTGAGGACTTGCTCGTTCCAAGGCCAGGCGGAGCAAGAGCGTGTCGTCGCGCACACCGCCGGCTCGAACGAAGAAGGGAAAGGGTTTATGAGTGTCGGACTGATCGGTCTTCTCGACGATATCGCGGCGATTGCAAAGGCGGCAGCAGCCTCGCTCGACGATGTGGCGAGTCAGGCTGCCAAAGCGGGCACAAAGGCGGCTGGCGTGGTCATCGATGACGCGGCGGTCACGCCTAACTACGTCATCGGTTTTGCCTCGAAACGCGAACTGCCGATCGTCGCTAAGATTGCGGTCGGATCGCTACGCAATAAGTTGCTGCTTCTGCTTCCCCTTGCCCTGCTGCTTGGCTATTTCCTTCCTGCCGCGGTCACGCCGCTGCTCATGCTGGGCGGAGCCTTTCTCTGCTACGAGGGCGCCGAGAAGGTGCTCGAGGCCATGATGCCGCATCATGCGCGCCACCACGAGGCTCAGCTCCAGCCGATTGCGCTGAATGCCCGGTCGGTCGAGGACGAGAAGGTCGCGAGCGCCATCAAGACAGATTTCATCCTGTCGGCGGAGATCATGGCGATCACGCTGGCAGCCCTCCCGGCGGGGAGCATCTGGACACAGGCGCTGGTGCTTGCGCTGGTTGGCGTCTGTATCACTGCCGGGGTCTACGGTGTGGTAGCCCTGATCGTGAAGGCGGACGATGTCGGCATGGCCCTTGCCCGCTATGACAGCGCCTCCGTCACTGGCGGCGCCATCCGCTCACTTGGACGCGCGCTCGTCCGCGGTATGCCCACCTTCCTGGCGGTGCTAAGCACCATCGGCACCGCCGCCATGATCTGGGTCGGCGGCGGCATCATCCTGCACGGCATTGAGAAATATGGCCCACCCGAGGTCGGCCGCACGGTCCATGCCGCAACCGAGGCTGCCGCACATGTCCCTCCATCCGTTGCCGGCATCATCGAATGGTCGGTCGAAGCAGCCATCTCAGGCGTACTCGGACTGCTTGTCGGCGCACTTGCGATTCCGGCAGTCGAATACGGTCTCTCACCCGCGTGGAAACGGTTGAGGCGATCGCAGCCAACCTGAACAAATGCGGTCGCGGGCTAGGAGTGCCAGCTACTCCAAGAACGTCGTCAACTGCGCGCCCTCATCCGCCACGAACACCGCGATCAATTCCGCCGGCTCGGTTGTACTGGCATTGGCGGAGACGAGATGTGTCGAGCCCGGCGGCTCGAAGAAGGACTCGCCGACGCCGAACGTCTCGATCGGGCCGCCGCCGAGTTGCGAGCGGATCTCGCCCTTGGTGATGTAGGCCGTCACAGAGCCCGCGTGACGATGCGGCCGCGAAAACCCGCCCGGACCGTAGGACACACGCACGATGGTGACGCGCTTGCCCGGGACGTTCGGCAGCGCGTAGGACCCGATCGGCTCGACCTTGTCGAGCGGCGAACCGTCCGCAGCCGTGGCGCAGAGCGGCGCCAGTGCGCCTGCCACAGTGTCGATCGTCACCGGCAGCGCCTTGCCGATTGCGACTGCGCAGGCGAGCCCGCCGAGGGCGGCGATCGCCATTGAACGAGATGCTATCGGGCGCTGCGCAGCGGCCAAACTCATTGCTGTCATGCTGACCTCCCCGCGCTGCGATCAGGATGCCGCGGCATTCGTGGCCACAGGCCGCTTGGCCGGCGTCCAGCGATACGCCGCACCAAACCGATTCCAGACGTTGATCGAGGCAACCGCCGAGGTCAGGTAGGTCAGCTCGGTTTCGGAGAACTCGCGCTTTGCCTCCGAATAGACCTCCTCGCTGACGCCACCGGGAAGCATCGTCAAGGCCTCCGTCCAGGCCAGCGCCGCGCGCTCGCGCGCGGAAAAGATCGGCGCCTCGCGCCAGACCGCGACCAGATGGAGCTTGTCGGTGGAAACCCCGATCCGTTCCGACAGAAGGACGTGATGCTGCACGCAGAAGGCACAGCCGTTGATCTGCGAGGCGCGCAGCTTGACGAGTTCGATGAGCTGCTTGTCGAGACCGGCCTTGGTTGCAAGCTGACCCAGCGCCAGCACCAGATCATAGACATCGGGCGCGAGGCGCTTGAAATCCTCGTATTCGCTGCGGGCCTGTGACATTGCCGTTCACCTCGTATTATTGTAAGCGTGCTTATATCTTATAAGAGCTCTTATATGTCACACAAGACCGCTGCCATCACAAGATCGAAAACCGCGCGCACGGCGCCCGCCGGCGACGTCGCCGTGCGTGTACCCGCTCCCGGCGAAGGCAAGCGCGGCGAGCAAGGCTATCTCGGCTATCTGCTGCGCCAGGCCCACGCCGCGGTGCGGCTGAAAATGGAGCGCACCCTCGCCGATCTCGGCGTGACCTCGCCGCAATTCGCGGTGCTGACCATGCTCAACGCCTATCCCGGCCTGTCCGGCGCCGACGTCGCCCGCCTCACCTTTCTGACCCCCCAGACGGTCGGCGTCATCATCCGCAACCTCGAACGCGACGGCGCCATCGCAATGACGCCGCATCCGGTCCATGGCCGCATTCAGCAATGGACGCTGACGCCGCGGGGCGCGACGCTGCTAAAGGCGTGCCGGCAACGTGTGCTCGAATTGGAGAAGCGCCTCGCTCTGGGTTTGGACAGCAAGACGGAAACGACGATCCGGCGCTGGCTCGCCGGGGTCGCGGCCGAGCTGCAGGAGGATTAGCCGCCCTTCAACGCGTTCTTGACCTCGCCGTCGGGCCAAGTCTCGCCTGCGGCAATCACCCGCACGCGGGTTCGGTCCGCGGCATTGACCAGCACATGCGAACTCACCCGGTCGCGGCTCGGCTCCAGGTGCAGATCGGTTTCGGGCTTCCAGCTCAGCGTAGTCGCAAGATCGCCGGGAAAGATCTGCCATTGCGATCCGTCGTCGAGTTCGACGACATGGCTTTCCGCGTGTGCGTGTATCTTCATTCCACCCCGATTCTATTCGCCGAGTGCGGGCCCCGGCCGCAGGCCGAGGCCCATGCTCCGTCAATCGTTGTCGTGATGAATGACAGTCTTCTCGCGATTGCCGAATTCATCTTCCTTCTTGATCACCGTGGTGCGGTCGGCGGGCTCACGCTCTTTGATGACCGTGGTGCGGTCGCGATCTCGGTCGCGCTCGCGATATTCAGGGGACTGACCAACCGTCACGCCGGCGCCGGCCGGCCCGACGTGAACGCCGACCTCGTCCGCGAATGCGGGCGCCGCGATGGCGGTGGCCATGGCGGCGGCAAACAGATATTTCCTCATCTTCTCCTCCTCGTTGTCGCAAGGGGAATGCGAGGCTGCGACGATTTGTTCCGACGGAACGATTGATCCTGCCGCGCAAGATCAGCCGCAGCATCTGTTCCCGGAACCGACTCACGCACGCCATGTTTCAGGCTAGAATGTGCCCATGACGCACGCTGATTCCTCATCCTATCCAACTCGCCGCGCCCTGCTGCAATCGACGTTCGGTGCAGCGGCGTTGCTTGCATTCCCAAAACGCGCCCTCGCCGCGCCCCCAGGCTTCGATGAATGGCGCGAAGCCTTTCGCGCGCGCGCATTGGCCAAGGGCATTTCGGCAGCGACCTGGCAGCGCGCGATGGCGCGGCTCGAGCCGGACATGAGCGTGTTCAAGCAGATGCGCAACCAGCCGGAATTCCACGAGCAGGTCTGGCAATACATCAACCGCCGCGTCTCGGACTGGCGCATCATCAACGGAAAGATCGCGCTGAAAAACAACGAAGCGCTGTTCGCGCGCATCGAGCGCGATTTCGGCGTCGAGCGCGGCACGCTGCTGGCGCTGTGGGGCGTCGAGTCCGCCTATGGCGATCCCCTGGTGCAGCAGAACCATATGACCCCGGTGTTTCCCTCACTCGCCGCGCTCGCCTGGAACGAACCGCGGCGCAAGGCCTATTGGGAGACCGAGCTGATCAACGCACTGCGCATCGTCGACAAGGGCTGGAGCACGCCGGAGCAGATGCAGGGATCCTGGGCCGGTGCGATGGGCCATTCGCAATGGATGCCGGAAGTCTGGCTCAATGTCGGCATCGACTATGACGGCGACGGCAAGGTCTCGCCCTTCGGCAAGCCCGATGACGCGCTGGGCTCGACCGCAAAATATCTCGTCAATCGCGGCAAGTGGCATCGCGGCGAGCATTGGGGCTACGAAGTGCGCGCGCCCGGCAACATCAGCGGCAGCCGCACCTATGCGGCTTGGCAAGCGGCCGGTGTCACCCGCGCCGACGGCCAGCCATTCCCGCAACCGAATGCGTCGGCGCAGCTGTGGACGCCCGTTACGGGCGGGCCGAGCTTCCTGCTCGGACCGAATTTCTACTCGGTGAAGAGCTACAACCCTTCCATGAACTATGCGCTGGCGATCTGCCACCTCGGCGACCGCTGCCTGGGCGCGCCCCCCTTCATCCAGCCCTTCCCCGGCTCCGAGCGCGCGCTGACGCTTGCCGAGGTGCAGGAGATGCAGACGCGCCTGACCAAGGCCGGCTTCGATACCGGCGGCACCGACGGCCGCGTCGGCAACGACACGATGAAGGCGGTCAAGGATTTTCAGCAGCGCGCAGGGATCACGCCGGCGGACGGCTATGGCGGGCTGAAGGTGCTGGCGAGACTGCGGCAGGGATTGTAAGCGGCTCAGTGCCTATACTGCGGTTCTTCCGCGTCGAGCTGGCGACGGATCGCGGCGAGATGCAGCCGCGCGGATTCGGAATCGCCTTCGCGCATCTGCCTGTAGGTTTCGGCGGCAACAGCCGGATCGACCGGCAGCACCTTTCGTCCGGTCGACATCGCCAGCACCTGCACCTCGGCTGCGCGTTCGAGGTAATAGAGATCGTCCCAGGCCTCGGCGATGGTCGGGGCCAGTACCATCACGCCGTGGTGCTTCATGAAGACGATATCCGCATCGCCGACGGCGGAGGCGATGCGCGCGCCCTCGCGGTTGTCGAGGGCAAGGCCGTTATAGTCGCGGTCCACCGCGGTGCGGCCGTAGAATTTCAACGCAGTCTGGCCGGCCCAGATCAGGGGCTCGCCCTCGGTCATAGAGAGCGCCGTCGCATAGGGCATGTGGGTGTGGAAAGCGACCTTGGCGCGCGGCAGGCGCTTGTGCATCTCGGCATGGATGTAGAAGGCCGTCGCCTCGGGCACGCCCTCGCCGTCGAGCACGTTACCGTGGAAGTCGCAGATAGCAGCTTTGACGCGGTCAGCTCGCGGAAGGCGTAGCCGTACGGATTGACCAGGAAGAGATCGTCATGTCCCGGCACCACGGCCGAGAAATGATTGCAGATGCCTTCCTCAAAACCGTTGCGCGCGGCCATGCGGAAGCAGGCGGCAAGATCCTCGCGCGCGGTGCGGATCGCCTCGGTGGCGAGGTCCGGCCGGTTCGAACGATGGGGCGCGGGAGAGGAAGCGTGAAGACTATGCGCCATGGAAGGACACCTATGTCGGTCGGAGCTGGCGCGTTGTACAGGGGCTGCGCCTGCGCGTCAGCCCCTGCCGGCGCCGCCCTGCCCTGCGCGGCTCATGCGCGCCGCGGCACGCCGCCGGCATTCATGCCGCCGTCGATGACGAGTTCGCTGCCGGTGACGTAGCGCGAGGCATCGGAGGCCAGATACAGCACGCCAGAAGCGATCTCCGCAGCCTGGCCGGCACGGCCGAGCGGCGTGACGACCTTGGCGCGCTCTTCTGGATCGATCGGCGCGTTCTGGCCGGCACCGGTCGCGCCGGTCGGGATCTTGCCCCAGATCGGCGTGTCGATGATGCCGGGATGCACCGAGTTGACGCGGATGCCGTCGCCAGCGGCCGCGCATTCCATCGCGATTGATTTCGCAAACAGCCGCACTCCGCCCTTGGTGGCCGAATAGGCCGACAGCCCGGGGGCACCGCGCAGGCCCGCCAGTGACGACATCATCACGATCGAGCCGCCGCCGGTCTTGCGCATCAAGGGCAGGCAACGCTTAACAGAGAGGAACACGCCATCGAGGTTGATGGCGTTCTGCTTGCGCCAGTCGGCCAGCGTCATGTCGACGATCGAGGGCACGGAGATGCCGATGCCGGCATTGGAGACCATGATGTCCAGCCGGCCGTAGCGCTTTGCGACCTCGGCGACGACCTCGATCCAGCGTTCCTCGCTGGTGACATCCTGCGCCAGGAAGATCGCCTTGCCGCCGGCCCTTGTAATCCGGTTGGCAAGCTCTGGGCCGCGCAGCTCGTCGATGTCTGTCGCAATGACGGTGGCGCCCTCGCGCGCGAACAGCTCGACGATGGCCTCGCCAATGCCGGAGGCGCCGCCCGTCACCAGCGCGACCTTGCCCTCAACCTGCCCTGCCATGTTCACTCCCTTTTTTGTTGTTTGAGCGATCTATTTTTTCGCATGATCTTGCCGAAAACCGCGTCGCACTGTGCGCTCACGAGGCCCTTCGGGTCCGGCTCGCGCGCTATCTAATCACGGATGGCCCCTGGTCCGGTAGCGCGACGTCGACGACGCGGAATTGCACACGCTCGACGCCCTGGTAGCGATCGACCGACAAAGATCCCGCGACATGCAATTGCTGACCACGGTTGGCGAGCAGCGCATTGCCGAGCTTCTGGCCGACCGAACGGAACGCGATGCCGTTGACGATGGCGCCGTCACCGGACTTGAAGCGCAGCCTCAAGTGCGCCTGGCCGACCTCATCGGCATAGACGAGCTGATGCGCCGGCAGGGCCAGCACGACTTCCGGATTGCCGCTGCCGAACGGGCCGGCGCGATTGAGAGTCGTCGCAAGCTCCGGCGTCACTGCGCGCGCGGAGACTGCGCCGTCGACATAGAGCTCGTTGACGTGCCGCGCCTCCGCGACGTCGCGCGCCAGCGCGCTCTCCAGATAGGCACGGAATTCGGCGAGCTTCTCCTTGCGCAGCGTGACACCCGCAGCCATCGCGTGGCCGCCGCCCTTGAGCAGAATGCCGTCAGTAACCGCTTGCCGCACCGCCTTGCCGAGATCGACGCCGGCGATCGAGCGGCCCGAGCCGGTGCCGATGCCGCCGGGCTCGAGCGCGATGGCAAAAGCAGGCCGGGAAAACTTCTCCTTCAGGCGTGAGGCGACGAGGCCGACGACGCCGGGATGCCAGCCTTCGGAGGCCGTGACGATGACGCCGAGCTTGTCTTCCAGGCCGATCGAGGCAAGCGCCTCGGCTTCCGCCTGCGCTTCGGCCGCCTGCTCGATGACGCGGCGCTCACTGTTGAGGCGGTCGAGCTCGGCGGCGATGCGTGCGGCCTCGACGCTGTCACCTTCGAGCAAAAGGCGCACGCCGAGATCGGCCCGACCGATCCGACCGCCGGCATTGACGCGCGGCCCCAGCATGAAGCCGAGATGCCAGGCCTCCGGCGGGCCGTTAAGCCGCGCCACGTCCATCAGCGCGGTATGACCGACATGGTCGCGCCGCCGCATCGCGATCAGCCCTTTTGCAACGAAGGCGCGGTTGAGGCCGATCAGCGGCGCAACGTCGGCGACGGTGCCGAGTGCGACGTGATGCAGCATGCCGAGCAGATCGGGCTCGGGCATCTCGGCGCCCCAGAAACCGCGCTGGCGCAGCTCGCGATTGACGGCAACCAGCGTCACCAGCACGAGGCCGACGGCGGCGAGATGTCCGAGGCCCGAGAGATCGTCGGGGCGGTTCGGATTGACCAGCGCATCGACCTCGGGGAGATCGAGGCCGCATTGGTGGTGGTCGATCACGACAACGGACATGCCGAGGCGCTTCGCCTCGGCCAAGGGCTCGATACTGGTGGTGCCACAATCGACGGTGACGAGCAGCGTGGCGCCCTTTGCCGCCAGCGCGCGCACCGCTTCGATGTTGGGGCCGTACCCCTCAAAGATCCGGTCCGGAATGTGGATCAGCGGATCGAGCCCGCAATGGCGCAGATGCCAGGCCAGCAGCGCCGCCGAAGTGGCGCCGTCGACGTCGTAATCGCCGAAGATCGCGACCCTTTCGCCCTTCCCCGCGGCATCCGCGATCCGCTGCGCGGCAGCTTCCATCTCCGTCACCGTGAACGGGTCCGGCAGCAGTTTTCGGATGGTCGGATCGAGGAAGTCCGGCACGGTGTCGATATCGACGCCGCGGCCGGCCAGCACCCGCGCCAGCAATTCCGGCAATTGGTGACGTTGCACGATCGCAAGCGCCTTGGCCGCGCCGCGCGCGTCGAGCCGGTCACGCCAGAGCTTGTCGGTGAGCGAGCGCGTCACCCCCAGGAACGCCTGGGGCGCTTCGACAGGCAAGGCAGTTGCGGGCGGGGTCATGAATGTTGATTGATTGAGGAGCCCGGACGGGTGGCAGCAGATTTGTCGGCAGGGACGATTGGCCCGGAATCGCCCTAGATATGCAATGCCTGCGCCGCACAAAGCGGTGGATTGCCTTTTAGCGGCGCGGAACTGACTATCATTTGGGCATTCCACGGAACCGCAAATTAAGCGGGCGTTAGGTGGAATCCTCGAAAAAGCTTTCCGTTCGATCTGTATCTTTGTTCCGGGTTCATTGCAGGTCAGACCTCATTGCCAAGGGAAGCTCCCCGATGTCTGCTGCGCTGGGTCTGAAAGCCAAGCCGATCACCGCCACCGAACCCGCTGATGATGATTCCGACATCTCCGCGCTGATCAACCGCCTGACCGCGGAGGTCAACCAGATCGCGGTCGACAAGACCAAGGCGATCCAGCAGATCACCAATCAGATGAAGATGCTCGCGCTGAACGCCCTGATCGAGAGCTCGCGCGCCGGCGCGCAGGGCGCGGGCTTTGCGGTCGTGGCGCAGGAGGTACGTGGCGTCGGCCAGCAGGTCGAGACCATCGCCCGCGAGCTCGAGACACAGCTGACCAAACGAACCGGCGACCTCGTCGCCTCGATCGACCGCATGAGCCAGCGCTCGCGCGGCGAGCGCATGGTCGATCTGTCGCTCAACGCTATCGAGCTGATCGACCGCAACCTCTATGAGCGCACCTGCGACGTGCGTTGGTGGGCGACCGACTCCGCCGTGGTCGATTGCGCGGCCTCGCCGGCCGCGGCGGCTGTAAACCACGCCTCGCAGCGCCTCGGCGTGATCCTCGGGGCCTACACCGTCTACCTCGACCTCTGGCTTTGCGATCTCGACGGCAACGTCATCGCCAATGGCCGCGCCGACCGCTTTCGCGTCGTCGGCCAGAACGTCGCCCACACCAAATGGTTTCGCGAGGCGCAATCCTTGCGCTCCGGCGACGACTATGTTGCCGGTGACGTCGAGAACCAGCCGCTGCTCGGCAACGCCCAGGTCGCGACCTATTGCGCCAGCGTCCGCAGCGGCGGCCAGGCCAACGGGGTGCCGATCGGCGTGCTCGCCATTCATTTCGACTGGGAGGCGCAGGCCCGCGCCATCGTCCAGGGCGTGCGCGTCGGCGACAGCGACAAGGCCCGCGTACTGCTGGTCGATTCGAACCTTCGCGTGATTGCCGCCTCCGACGGCCAGGGCATCCTCAGCGAGCGCATCTCGATCGCGCTGAACGGCCAGCGCTCCGGCTTCTACCACGACCGCACCGGCGCGCTGGTCGCCTTCCATGCCACCCCGGGCTATGAGACCTATCGTGGGCTCGGCTGGCACGGCGTGATCATCTGCGGGGCGTGAGGCGCCCCGCAAAGGCGGCGAATAGCCCCTTTTATCAAAACTCGCGAAAACAACCCCATGCACAGTAGCCAAAGGGTTGTCTTCCCTAATAGTTTTTGCACTCGCCAAAACTCTTTGACACGTCGGGCAAAACAGGAGCAATCTGTGACGATCGCCAAGGGTGCCAACACGGCACATTTGTCCTTGTCCGACAGCGGCCGTCTCAGGAACATTTCGTTGGACGCGGCGATCTAGTACACACCGAACGCAACGGCAGTCTCGACACGATCCTTGCTCCAGTTCCCGTCTTGGGAAACAATGCTGGGCAAAGTACGAGCCTCGCTCTGGGCTCTCAGGCTTCTTCTGGCAGGGGGACGAGCTTGAGCGAACAAATGCATCCGGCAGCGCCTCATCATCTGCCATTCTTCGTGCCTGGACCTGATGGATCGGACGCCCTGATGGTCGTCATGGCCATCTTCCTCATCGTCGTCGTGTTGTGGGTGGGCACGCTCTATTGGAAGCTGCACAGCCTTCCGGAGCGCATGGCGCACCGATCGCAGAAGCTGCAATTCGAGATCGTCGCCGTTCTCGGCCTCATCTCGCTGTTCACGCACATGCACATCTTCTGGATCGCGGGCCTCCTGCTCGCGATGATCGACCTGCCGGACTTCTCGACGCCGCTGCGCACCATCGCCGGCTCGGTGGAGCGGATCGCCGATGCAGCGCCGCAGACGTCGCAATCAGCATCCGAAACCGAGCTGACCGGCAATTCCGGCACGAAGAGTGCGTCGAACGAGGGAGTCCAAGGTCATGCTTGAGCTCCTGCTCTGCTCGCTCGTGACGATCCTTCCGGACTACCTCTATCGGCGCTATCGGCAAGGTAAGCGGTTCGGCAAGGAGATCACCCTCTACTCGGTCTGGTTTGAGCTGAGGTGGGGCATTACCGGCTGCCTGATGCTGACCGTCGCGCTGATCACCATGATCTTCTACTATCATCCCTCGACCACGTCCGCGGCGCTCTACTTCCGCACCGTGCCGATCCTGCCCGAAGTGGCCGGCCGCGTCGCCGAAGTGAACGTCGATTACAGCGCGCCTGTGAAGAAGGGCGACGTCCTCTTCCGGCTGGACAGCGCCAAGCAGCAGGCGGCGCTCGAGACGACAAAACGAAAGGTCGCCGAGATCGATGCCTCGCTGATCAGCGCGCGGGCCGATGTGGTCAAGGCGGAAGCCCAGATCGCAGAAGCGAGGGCGGCCTGGCAGCAAGCGAGGGACGAGCTCGACACCAAGAGCGAATTGCAGCGGCGCAATCCTGGGATCGTGCCGCAGCGTGACATCGAGAAACTCCAGGTCGCCGTCGATCAGCGGCAGGCGGGCATCGATTCCGCCAGTGCCGCCAGGGAGGCTTCGGCGCTGCGGATCTCAACGCTTCTGCCGGCTGAGAAGGCGAGCGCAGAGGCCGCGATGGCAGAGGCGCAGGTGGACCTCGACAAGACTTCCATTCGGGCGGGGGTCGATGGGCGAGTGGAGCAATTCCTTCTGCGCACTGGCGATGTCGTCAATCAGATGATGCGGCCCGCCGGCCTCTTGATCCCAGAGGGCGCGGGCCGGCGCGTATTGCAGGCTGGCTTCGGCCAGATTGAAGCCCAGGTCATACGACCCGGCATGCTCGCAGAAGCGACTTGCATCTCGAAGCCCTGGGTCATCATTCCGCTCGTCATCACGGGCGTTCAGGACTATATCGCCGCCGGTCAATTCCGCTCGGGCGAACAGCTCATCGATCCGCAAAATCTTCGGCAGCCGGGCACGATCCTGGCATTTTTGGAACCGCTCTATAAGGGCGGGCTCGAGGGCGTCACGCCAGGCTCGACCTGCATCGTCAATGCCTATACGAGCAACCACGATGCGATTGCAGACCCAAAGACCGGCGCGCTCAAGGGATCTGCTCTGCATGTCGTCGATGCCACGGGGCTTGTACATGCCCTTCTGTTGCGCATTCAAGCGCTGCTGTTGCCAGTGAAGACGCTGGTGCTGAGCGGCCACTGATCTCCGAGATTTAAGGGAATGCTCCCAGACGAATTGTGTCGTATCGTAACGATCTCTCTGGAGCATTTTTCGGCAAGTCAGGCGCGTTCCAGGCAAGGGCCTGCCGATTGCTCCCGATAGAACAGGCGTTGGATCGTGATGCACGTAAGCGCGAGAGCAGGAATTGGCCTTTTCCCGCGCTCCGAAACACCGAGGAGACGTGCCATGAAGATCGTCGTGATCGGCGGGACCGGATTGATCGGATCTAAACTGGTGGCGAAGCTCAAGCAGCAGGGCCACGAGGCGGTGGCAGCCTCGCCAAGATCAGGCGTGAACGCCGTGACCGGGGAAGGTCTCGCTGCGGTGCTGGCCGGCGCCGATGTTGTCGTCGACGTCGCCAACGCGCCGTCCTGGGAGCCGACCGCCGTGCTCGATTTCTTCCAGCGTTCGAGCAAGAATCTCGTCGCGGCAGAAGCCGCAGCGGCCGTGAAACATCATGTGGCGCTCTCCATCGTCGGCACCGAGCGGTCGCCCGACAACGCCTATTTCCGTGCCAAGCTCGCCCAGGAGACCGTCATCAAATCCTCTTCGGTCCCCTACTCGATCGTGCGCGCCACCCAGTTCTTTGAATTCCTCGGCGCCATTGCCGAAACGGCTGTGACGGGCGGCAGGATTGTCGTTCCATCGGCGCAGTTTCAACCGATCGCGTCCGACGATGTGGTCGATTGTCTCGCGGAGATCGCAACGGGCCGGCCGCTCAACGGCACGATCGACATTGCTGGACCCGAGAAGGCCCCCTTCAATGAATTCATCGCGCGGCGCCTGAAGGCGTCCGGCGATGTCCGACCTGTGGTGGGAGACCCAAAGGCGCCCTATTACGGCGCTCTCATTGACGACACATCGCTGAATCCGCTTGGCGAGGCGCGGCTCGGGAAAACACCGCTCGCAACATGGCTCGCGAGTCTCTGAAGCTCCGTCAGCCTCAATCACGACGGAAATGACAATGAAGGGAATCCCATGCGCAGATTGCTGATCGCAACGGCGGTTTACGCCGCGTCTTTCCTGACGGCCCATGCAGCCGAGACGGCAGCACCATTGGCCAAAGTAACCGTGGTGTTCGACCAGGCCCTGCCCAACGTCCCCGGCAAGAGCATGAAGGGCGTGCTGGTCGAATATGGTCCGGGAGGCTCCTCACCGGCGCACATGCACCCGCGCTCCGCGTTTATCTATGCGACCATCCTGGAAGGAGCAATCCGCAGTCAAGTCAATGACGAGCCCGCGAAGGTCTATCGCAAGGGAGCGAATTTTTTCGAGAAACCCGGCGACCGCCACGCCATAAGCGCGAATGCCAGCGATTCCGAGCCTGCGAAGCTGCTGGCCGTCTTCGTCGTGGATACAGCAGACAAGGAGCTCGTGACGCCTATCGCGAAGTAACGCCCCGGGGCAGCAGGCGAGACGCGCGTCAACCGGAGCCCGTCGCGCCTATCGAATTCTCAAGCCGCGGCGGCAACCAGCTTGCTGTACTCGCCTTCGTACTCTCGCGCCATTCGGCGCGCCGAGAAACGCTCCTCGAACCGTGCGCGCACCTGCCTTCGATCCAACTTGCCCACCTCGCCGACCGCCTGAACGGCTTGCTCCTCGTTCTCGACGATGAAACCAGTCAGGCCGTGCTCGATGACCTCAGGGACGGCGCCTGAGCGGTAGGCGATCACGGGAGTTCCGCAGGCCATTGCTTCGATCATGACCAGCCCGAAGGGCTCCGGCCAATCGATCGGGAACAACAGAGCGGCGGCTCGACCAAGGAACTGCTGTTTTCTGTCATCATCGACTTCGCCGACAAGCTTGATCTTCTCGTCGTCAATATGGGGCTCGACATGTTTCTTGAAATAGGCGGTCTCGGCGCGCGGGATCTTCGCGGCGATGCGCAGGGGCATACGGGTTTGATGCGCGATGCGGATGGCATCCTCCGGACCTTTGTCTTTCGTCAGGCGGCCAAGAAATGCAAGGTAGGATCCCTGCTCGTAGCATGGGCGAAGCAGGTCGGACGGCATCCCGTGCTGGATCGTTCTAATCCATTTCGCATTTTGAAGCGGCAGGCGCTGACGGTCGGAAATCGACACGAGCGCTGCTTCGGGGAATTGCCGAACCACGTCGGGCAACCCAGGCAAGTCGAGGCGGCCGTGCATGGTCGTCAGGAACGGCACGCCCAGGCGACTGAGCAACGGCAGATGCAGCCAATCGATATGCGCGTGGATCACATCGAAATCCCTCGCTCGCTTCGCGATCGCTTCCAGCAGCATCGCGCAAGCTGCACTCGGATCGGCGCCCTTCCGCCCGAGACGCAACGCACGGGACCAAACCGGATAGAGTCTGCCGGCCGTCCGGGAATCGCCGCTCGCAAACAGCGTGACGTCGTGGCCGAGCTGCACCAGCTCATCCACCAGCCAGGCTACTACCCGCTCGGTGCCGCCGTAGAGCTTCGGAGGAACGCTTTCGGCCAGGGGAGCGAGCTGAGCGATACGCATGTGCTAAACTGCCAAGCGCACGATCAGCACGATCAATGCCGCCAGAAGGTTCGAAATCGCGAGCAAGGTCCAATTCGGCCTTGCGGTCGCGGCCGCCAGGCAGCAGGCCAGTTCCTCCACCAGCCCTAGCATTCGTCATCGTGAAGCCGCTCGAGATAGGCAAGGCCAGATGCCGTAAGGTCCTGGGCATCACCGCCACTCTCGCGCGCTTCCCGCCTCCCTTGTAGATGACGCTCGAGCAGACAGCGACGACCATCCGCGGCATCGACGTGACGATGCCGGGCGCGGTAGACGGACCAAGCAGTATCCACGGCCGTTCGTAGCGGGTCGTAGTCGACCATGTTCCAGCTCCCAGATGGAGACGTTCATGGGACGCAACTCGTTACCACGCCGGAAGTTTCCACTTTTTCCCGAAACTCGCAGGCTTTGCGCGTACGAACTTCATGAGCGGGCTCCCCTGGTGCGCGCCATCAGGCGGCGCGACGCGCGGCCATCTCCGCTGCGAGCAGCACAGCGGCGCGGCTAGCGCCAACCGATGCGATGCCCTGCCCGGCGATATCATAGGCGGTGCCGTGCGCGGGCGTGCAGATCGGGAAAGGGAAACCACCGAGCAAGGTGACACCGCGATCAAAACCCATCAGCTTCATCGCGATCTGACCCTGGTCGTGATACATCGTCAGCACCGCATCGAAAGCACCGCCCTTGGCGCGCAGGAACACCGTGTCGGCGGGGAACGGTCCCTCCGCGGCGATACCCTCGCGCTGGGCGGCCGTGACCACCGGCGAGATGATATCGATCTCCTCGCGACCAAAATTGCCGCCGTCGCCGGCATGCGGATTGAGACCTGCGACTGCGATGCGGGGGCGCGCGAAACCGGCATTGCGCATACAGGAATCGGTCAGCTTGAGCGCGCGATGGATGCGCTCGCTGGACAGCTTTGCAGCGACGTCCTTGAGAGGGATATGGGAGGTGACCCGCGCATTCCAGAGCCGGTCCAGCACGTTGAACTCGCTTGCCGCGGTCTTGAGCCCGACCACCTCGGCGGAGAACGCGATCTCGTCGTCGTATTCGGTACGGGCAAGGCGCATCGCCTGCTTGTTGAAGGGGGTAAAGCAGACGGCATCGACGCGGTGGTCACGGCCGAGCTCGAGCGCGTGCCGATAATTGGTCAGCGCGAATTTTCCGCCGGCAAGCGTCGCGGTCTTCGGCTCGACCTCCCTGGGGTCGAGGTGGCGGAGATCGACAAACAGCGTCTCGCCCTGCGCCGCGCCAAGGTCGGCGCCCTGCTCTACCATGGTCAGCTCCGGCTTGACGCCGGCGACGCGCGCGCCTTCGTCGAAGATGCGGCGGTCACCGATGACGACGATCCGGCTGCGGGCGCGGACGTCATCCTGCACCGCGAGCTTCGCCGTCAGCTCCGGGCTGATGCCGGCGGGATCTCCCATTGCCAATGCAATGAGCGGCTTTGCGGTCATATGATCACCTTTTCCTCAGCTGTCGTCCGATCGGTAGACGGCGCGGGTTTGCGCCAGAGCCGCGTGAGCTGCAGCACGAGCGGAAGCAGCAACAATGCGATGCCGGCAACGATCAGGCATGTCACCAGCTTGTTTGCAAAGAATATCCCGAGCGATCCCTTGGAGATCAACATCGACTGCCGGAACGCGTCCTCCGCCTTGTCGCCGATGACGATCGCGAGCACGAGCGGCGCCAGCGGATAGAACAGCTTCTTGAAGAGATAGCCGACGATCCCGAAGCCAAGCATCATGACGACGTCGAGATAGGAGTTCGACACCGAATAGGCGCCGACGACGCAGATGATCACGATCAGGGGCGCGATCACCACAAACGGAATCCGCATCAAGGCCGCGAAGACCGGAACGGTGAGCAGCACCAGCGCGACGGCGACGATGTTGCCGACATACATCGAGGCGATCAGGCCCCAGACGAAATCCTTACTGTCGACGAACAGCATCGGCCCGGGATTGAGGCCCCAGATCATCAGCCCGCCCATCATGACCGCCGCGGTCGCCGAGCCGGGAATGCCTAGCGAGAGCATCGGCAGCAGCGCGCTGGTGCCGGCGGCATGGTCGGCCGTCTCCGGCGAGATGATGCCTTCGACCTCGCCGGTGCCGAAATATCGGCCGCGGCGCGAGAAGCGGCGCGCGATGCCGTAGCTCATGAAGGAGGCCGCGGTCGGGCCGCCCGGCGTAATCCCCATCCAGCATCCGATCGCGGCGCTGCGCAACAGGGCAATACCATGCCGCGGCAGGCGGCCGACCGCGCGGAACACCTCACGCCAGTCGATCTTCGAGGAGACCGCGCGCGCGTGAAACTCCTCTTCGACTGCAACCAAGAGCTCGCCGATGCCGAACAGACCCATCACGGCGACGACGAAGCTCACGCCCTTGACGAGTTCATCGACCCCCATGGTGAGGCGCACGCTGCCGGACACCGTGTCGATGCCGATGGCAGCGATCGCAAAGCCGATCGCCAGCGCCACGACGGTCTTGATCGGCGCCGCACCGCCCATGCCGACGAAGCTGGCAAAGGCCAGGAAATAGACCGCAAAATACTCGGCCGGCCCGAACGCGAGCGCAACCTGGGCCACCCAGGATGCAAGGAAGGTGATCAGGATGACGCCGATCAGCGCGCCGAACGCCGCCGAACCGAAGGCGGTGGCGAGCGCCGTCGTTGGCCGGCCGTCGCGCGCCATCGGGTAGCCGTCGAACGTGGTCGCGACCGAGGACGGCTCGCCGGGAATGTTGAACAGGATCGAGGTCACGGAGCCGCCGAACAGCGCCCCCCAATACATGCTGGAGAGCAGGATGATGGCCGAGACCGGCTGCATACCGAAGGTCAGCGGCAAAAGCAGCGATACTCCGTTTGGCGCGCCCAGCCCCGGCAGCACGCCGACGAGAATGCCGAGCAGCACGCCGATTACCATGAGCAGCAGATGTGGCGCGGTGACCGCGATGGTGAAGCCGTGCAGGAGCTCTGCGAGATTATCCATCGGACCTCTCCATCAGAACCCGAACGCGGCGGCGAGCGCGCCATGCGGCAGGCTGACCTGGAACATGCGCTCGAACACGACGTAGAGCGCGAGTGCCGTCGCCCCCGCCATCGCGAGCGCACGCGGCACGGATTGATACCTGGGGATCGCCAGCACTGCGAAAACGTACAATGCTGAAGCGACGTACATCCCGGCCAGCGGGATCGCGGCAACAAAAATCGCAGCCGGCACGAACAGGCCGGCGAGCCTGCGCAGCTCGAGGGACGTGATGGCGATGGGGACATTTGCCAGTGTCGCGGCCGGTAGCACGCCCCGCACCAGATTGTAGAGGCTCCCGATCACGATGATGACCCCGGTCAGGAACGGAAACGTGCCGGCGTCCACCCCGGCGCTCGACCAGCCGATGCCGTTGTCGAGGCTGGAGATGACGACTGCCACACCGAAGGTCCCGGTGAGGACAGCGGTCGCAAGTTCAAGCGCGCGGCGGGAGATCATGGTCCGTTACCTCTGAGCTATCCCATGTGACGGCGGTGAGACCTGCTGAACGAGCTCGGCCTGCATGGTTCGAGACGCCCGCTTTGGCGGGCTCCTCACCATGAGGGTTGGATATCTTGCCACGGCGCGCGACCTCACCCTGAGGGCCCGCCGCAGGCGGGCGTCTCGCAGGATGGCCGCAGGCGACCTGCCCGCCGCCTCACTTGACGAGCCAGCCCTGCTCGCCCGCGACCTGCTTGACGTGCTCGAGGTCCTCCTTGATGAATTTTTCGAACTCGGCGCCGGTCAGGAAGGTGTCGACCTGTGAGGTCTTCTCGATGTAGTCCTTCCATTCCGGCGTTGCCTGCACCTTCTTCATCAGGTCGACATAGAACGCCGCCTGGTCCGGCGTGACCTTGCCGGGCAGCCACACCGTGCGCGGCTGCTCATACTGCTTGATGTCGAGGCCCTGCTCGACGCAGGTCGGAACGTCGCTCCAGCCTTCGGTTGCGGTGACCTTCGGACCCTGCGGCAGCCGTTTCGGGCTGAAAACGCAGAGCGGGCGCTGCGTGCCCCCGCGCCATTGCCCGAGGCTCTCGCTGGGATTGTTGACGTGGGAATCGAGATGTCCGCCGGCGAGCTGCACGGCGGTCTCGGCGCCGCTCTTGAAAGGGATATAGGTCAGCTTGACCTTGCCAGCCTTCTCGATCATGCGCGTCAACACCTCGTCGGTGTCCTTGGATTGCGCGCCGCCCATCTTGAATTCGCCCGATGCGGCCGCCTTGAGATAGTCGCCCGCTGTCTTGTACGGCGCGTCCTGCTTGACCCAGAGCAGGAACTCGTCCTGCGCCATCGCCGCGATCGGGGTGAGATCGGTGTAGTTGAAGGCGACCTTGGAGACGAGCGGCTGCTGCCAGGCGTTCGAGGTGCCGAAGATCACCTTGTGGGGATCGCCCGCGGAGGCCTTGCCGTAGACATAACCTTCGGCGCCGCTGCCGCCGCCCTTGTTGACGACGACGATCGGCTGGTCTGTCAGCTTGTACTTGGTGATGATGTTCTGGACCGCGCGCGCGAGATTGTCAGTGCCGCCACCCGGCCCGGCCGTGGCGACGAACTCGATCGGCTTTTGCGGTTGCCAGGCGGCGAGCGCCGGCATCGTGCCGGCGAGCACGATCGCGGCCGCGGGGAGCAGAAGTGTTGACGTCCGACCCATGATGTTCCTCCAGCTGATTTTTTGTCTTTTGTTGTTGTCTTATCGACGTCCGCTCAGGCGACGCGTTCCTCGCGACTTGCTGAGGCCAGCACGATTGCGCCTTCTTTTTCGAGCGCTTCGATCTGCTTCTGGTCGAACCCGTGCTCGGCCAGCACCTCACTTGTGTGCTCACCATAGACCGGCGCGCCTGAGCGAACTTTGCCTGGGGTCTCCGAAAACTTGATGGGAAGTCCGATCGTCTTTACGGGGCCGAGCGTGGAGTGCTCGACCTCGACGACCATCTCGCGCGCCAGCGTCTGCGGATCGCTGAGCGCTTCCAGCATGTCGTGCACGGGGCCGCACGGCACGCCCTTCTCGTCCAGCGCCGCAAGCCAATGCGCGCGCGATTTGGTGCGGAAGCGTTCGCTCAAGACGGCTTCCAGCTCCTTCAGATGCGCCATACGGTCGGAGCCGGTGACGAAGCGCGGATCGGCGGCGAGTTCGCTGGCGCCGAGTGCTTCCAGCATCAACAGCCAATGCTTCTTGTTGGCGCCGCCGACGACGAGCCAGCCATCCGAGGCTTCGAACGCCTGATAGGGCGCATTGAGCGGATGGGCCGAGCCCATCGCGCGCGGTGCCGTGCCCGCGGCCAGCGCGATGGTGGACTGCCAATAGGTCTGCACCAGGGCCGCTTCATAGAGCGACGTCTCCACCCACTGTCCTTCGCCGGTCTTGAGACGGTGCGTATAGGCCGCGAGGATGCCCATGCTCGCCAGCAGACCGGCGGTGATGTCGGACAGTGGCGGGCCGCATTTGACGGGCGGACCGTCGGGGCGTTCGCCGGTAAAGCTCATGATGCCGCTCATGGCCTGCGCGACCAGGTCGAAGCCGCGGCGGTGCTTGTACGGGCCGGTGCGGCCGAAGCCCGACAGCGAGCAGTAGATCAGCGCGGGAAATTCCGCGTGCAGTGCCTCGTAGCCGAAACCGAGACGCTCCATCGCGCCGGGCGCAAAGTTCTCCACCAGCACGTCGGCGCTCGCGATCAACCGCCGAAGCACCTGCTTGCCACCGTCGGTCTTCAGATCCAGCACGATGCCGCGCTTGTTGCGGTTCATCATCAGGAAGGAGGCCGCCTCATCGCCGATCTTCGGCGGCACCGAATGGCGGGTATCGTCGCCATTGGGCCATTTCTCGATCTTGATGACGTCGGCGCCCATGTCGGCGAGCATCAAGGTGCAGGTCGGCCCGGCCATGACATGGGTGAGATCGATGACCTTGAGACCGGCGAGCGGTCCCGAACGGCGGGAGGTGGATTGCGATCGATCGCTCTGCATGGGCCCGTCCTATTGGCCGCGCCATTGCGGCGCGCGCTTGTTGAGGAAAGCATCGAGCCCTTCGCGAAAATCCTGGCTCGTGTAGCACATCAGGATGAGGTCTTCGCCCTCGTCCCGCGTCAGCCGTCTTTGCAGGCGCGTCACCGCCTGCTTGGTCGCATTCAGCGTCAGCGGAGCATGACTGGCGAGCAGCCGAGCGACCTCGTCAGTGCGCCGATCGAGCGCGGCAAGATCGTCCACGACCTCGCCAAGCAGACCGATGCTTGCGGCCTCGGTGGCATCGACCAGGCGCGCGGTAAAGATCAGATCCTTGACGCGCGCGGCGCCGATGAGCGCCGTGAGACGGCTGACATTGGACATCGACAGGCAATTGCCGAGCGTGCGGGCGATGGGGAAACCGATCTTGGCGCTCCTTGTGCCGATGCGGAGGTCGCAGGCCGCAGCGATGCCGGCCCCGCCTCCGGTACAGAACCCGTTGATCGCCGCGATCGTCGGCACACGGCACTGCTCCAGCGTTGTGAGCACGCGATCGATGCGGTTCTCGTAATCGATGGCGTCCTGCGGCGTCTTGAATTCGCGGAACTGGTTGATGTCGGTGCCCGAGGCGAACGCCTTGTCGCCAGCCCCGCGCAGCACCAGCACCTTGATCGCAGGGTCGCGGTCGGCCTCCTCGCAAATCGCAGCGAGCCGCTCGTACATGGCAAACGTGAAGGCGTTGCGGGCCTGCGGGCGGTTAAAGGTGATCCGCCCGATGCCGTCCTGGCGCTCGAAGACGAGGTCTTCTGCCCCCACTTGCAGGTCCATTCCCACACCCTTTCTGCTTTTTTACAGTTTTGAATGCAAAACTTGGAATTTTCAAGCCGGAACTTGCAATTTTTCGTTTGTAGGCCCATTTTTGCATGCAAATAGAGTTTCAGACAATGCTTCACGAAGAAGTCGTCGGCCGCATTCGCGCCATCCTGCTCGACGGTGAAATCCCGCCAGGGGCGCGCATTCCGGAGCGCGAGCTGTGCGAGCGGCTCGAGATCTCGCGCACGCCGCTGCGCGAGGCACTCAAGGTGCTGGCCGCCGAAGGCCTCGTGCAGCTGCTGCCGCATCGCGGCTCGCGCGCTGCGAAGCTGACCGACCAGGACATGCGCGACCTGTTCGAGGTCTGCCAGGGTCTCGAAGCCCTTGCCGGCGAGCTTGCCTGCGAGCGCATCACGGACGCCGAGATCGACGCGATCGCCACCGCGCATGCGGACATGGTGCAGCATTATCGCGAGGGTGACCTGATCCAGTACTATCGCGGCAACCGCGCAATTCACGAAGCCATCGTCAACGCGGCCGGAAACCCGGTGCTCGCGAGCCTTTACACCTCGGTGACAGCGCGGATCCGCCGCGCGCGCTACGTCACGCCGATGACGCCGCAGCGCTGGGCGCTCGCCGTCAAGGAGCACGAGGCAATCCTCAATGCGCTCCAGCGCCGCGACGGCGCCGGCCTCGCGCACATCCTGCGTGCGCATCTGCGCCATAAGCGCGAAGAGGTCTTACAGGCCGGCTTTGCCGAAACGGACGGCAATGACCTCACGCTGAGAATTGCGTAAGACGCAATTCCGCGGTGCTTTGTTTTTGCGGAACGTGCCTCTGGACGCCGTGTCCCTGCCCGGCATGCGTCCGCGGACCAATTCCACTTGCTAGCTCATCGCAACCGGCGCAGCATGCCTTCCGCCGACCTCCGGCCTCATGGCCGACCGGGGCCGGTCACACCGCGCCAACAATCGCGCAGGTCAAAAAAGCGGAGGAAACGCATGACAATCGATGTCTCACGTCGATCCCTTCTCGCACTCGGGGCCGGCCTTGGCGCCAGCGCGCTGCTCGGCAGCAGCGCGATGGCCCGGGCACCCAAGCTCGGCACCCAGACGCCCTACTGGCATCGCTTCATTCTCGGCGATGCCGAGGTGACCGTCGTATCCGATGGGCCGCTGCCGCTCGGCGATCCCTCCGGGACCTTCACCGGCGTTCCCAAGGAAGAGGTCAAGAAGATGCTGGCCGACAATTTCCTGTCGCCGGACAATGTCGTGCTCGAGCAGAACTCGCCGATCGTGAACACCGGCGACAAGCTCATCCTGTTCGATACCGGCATGGGCAGCTCAAAAATGTTCGGCGCCAGCACCGGACGGCAGCAGAAGAGCATGACCGAGGCCGGAATCAAGCCGGAGGACATCGACGCCGTGGTGTGCTCGCACGCCCATATCGACCACATCGGGGGCATCGTGGACGAGGGCGGCAAACCGTTGTTTCCGAACGCGCAGGTCTACATCTCCCAGTCCGATTTCGACTTCTGGACCGATGAGGGCAAGCTCGGCAGCCCGGCCAAGGACTTCGTCCTCCACGCCCGCAAGAACCTGCTGCCGGTCCGCGACCGCATCGTGTTCTTCAAGGACGGCCAGGAATTTTTGCCGGGCGTGCAGGCGATCGCCGCGCCCGGTCACACTGTCGGCCACACCATCTTCATGGTCTCCTCGGCGGGCAAATCGTTCGCCTTCCTCGGCGATCTCTCGCACCATTCGGTGCTGCTGCTGGAGCGGCCGAGGATGGAGTTCTCCTACGACACCGACCCGAAGCAGGCGGCAGACTCGCGCGTCAAGCTGCTGACGATGCTTGCGGCAAACAAGACCCCCGTGATGTCCTATCACTTCGCCTGGCCGGGCTACGGCCATGTCGCCAAGACAGGCGAAGGCTTCCACTACTATCCGGAGCCGATGAAGATGACCTTGTAGTTTCGAAATCAGGTCCGGGCGGCGCGCGCTGCCCGGACCGGCGTTGCCGCGTACAAGGACGTCGCTAGCACCCGAGCTTGTCGGCGATCCCGCCAAAATCCTTTGCGACGATGTCCCAATTGCCGGTCGCCTCGAAGTCGACCTTCTGCAACGGTCCGTACTCGGTCGGCCGCGCCACGAATGCGGTCTTCAATCCGTTCTTCTGCGCAGCCGCAAGATCGCCGTTGTGGGCGGCGACCATCATTACCTCTTGCGGCTTGAGGCACAGCAAGCGCGCGGCGCCGAGATAAGTCTCGGGATCAGGCTTGTAGTGCTCGAACAGCTCCGCCGACATGATGAGGTCCCAGGGCAGCCCAGCGAACTTCGCCATGTTGGTGAGCAGCGCGACATTGCCGTTCGACAGCGGCGCGATCACGAATTTGGTCTTCAGCCGGGCCAGGCCGCCGACGCTGTCGGGCCAGGGATGCAGGCGGTGCCAGCCTTTGGTGAGATAGTTGAGATCGGCTTCGGTGAGGCCCTTGATCGAGAATTGATCGACCAGCTTTTCCAGCGAGCGGCGGTGCAGATCGTCGAGCATGACGTAGCCGCGCTCGGGATGTTTGCGCACGTCGTCCATCGAGGCCATGTACATGCCGCGCCAGCCATCGACGAGCGCGGTCCAATCAGCGCTGATGCCGCGCTGCTTGCCCCACCACATGAAATCGGTGATCAGGCTGGTGCGCCAGTCCACGACGGTACCGAACACGTCGAAGACGAGGGCTTTGACGGCGGAGAGATCGGACATGGCGCTTCCCCTCTTTTTTCTTATCGTCATTCCGGGGCGATGCGCAGCATCGAACCCGGAACCCATTGCGCGTCGGAGACTGTCGCCCGATGGATTCCGGGCTCGCGGGCCGCGCGTTGCGCGGTCCCGTCGCCCCGGAACGACGACAGTGGTGTTGCCTGGATCAATCCAGATGGAACTTGGCCAGCTCGCGGTGCTCGGCCTTGATGTAGCGCACGGTGCCGGTGACGGAGCGCATCACCACCGTCTCGGTCTCGATCACGCCGTCCTTGCGGAATTTGACGCCCGAGAGCAGCGAGCCCGTGGTGACGCCGGTGGCGGCAAACAGGCAGTCGCCGCGCGCCATATCCTCGATGCCGTAGATCATCTTGGGATCGTTGACGCCCATCTTGGCGGCGCGCTCGCGCTTCTCTTCGGAGTCGAGGATGAGGCGGCACTGCATCTGACCGCCGATGCAGCGCAGCGCCACGGCGGCGAGCACGCCTTCCGGCGCACCGCCGGTGCCGAGATACATGTCGACGCCGGTGTTGTCGGGGTCGGCGCAATGGATCACGCCGGCTACGTCGCCGTCGGTGATCAGGCGCACGGCGGCGCCGGTCGAACGCACGCTCGCAATGATGTCGGCATGGCGCGGACGATCGAGCACGAGAACGGTAATGCCATCAGGCTTGACGCCCTTGGCCTTGGCGAGGCGGCGGACGTTGTCAGCCGGCGAAGCATCGAGATCGACGACGCCCTTGTCGTAACCGGGTCCGATCGCGAGCTTCTGCATGTAGACGTCGGGGGCATGCAGCAGCGTGCCGCCGTCGGCCATCGCCATTGTGGCGATCGAGCCCGGCATGTTCTTGGCGCATAGCGTGGTGCCTTCGAGCGGATCGACCGCGATATCGACCTGGGGACCGGCATTCATGCCGACCTTCTCGCCGATGAAGAGCATCGGTGCCTCGTCACGTTCGCCTTCGCCGATCACGATAGTGCCTTCGATCGGCAGCTTGTTGAGCTCGCGGCGCATGGCGTCGACGGCAGCCTGGTCAGCCTGCTTCTCGTTGCCGTGCCCGCGCAGCCGCGCCGAGGACACCGCCGCCCGCTCCGTCACCCGCACGATCTCCAGCGTGAGGATGCGCTCGAGCAACGCTTGCGGCGGGACTGAAATATGGGTCGACATCGGCTCACTCCTTCGAAACGGTTTTGGACGGACATCTCCGTCCGCATCAACTCGTAACACCCACAGTTCGTTCGAACCGTGTCAGTTCTTCTCGATCCGGATCACCTGCGGCCGTCCGCTGATCACCTTGTCGCGCTGGACTGCGGAGAGCGCGCGGCGCACGGCGTCCTCATGGGTCGCATAAGTGATCAGGATGACCGGCACGGGGACCGTCTTGCCGTCGCTGGGAGCAGCGCCGCCATTGGGATGACGCTGCACGATCGATTCGATCGAAATCTTCTGTTCTGCAAGCCGCGTGGCGATCGCAGCCGCAGTACCGGGAAAATCGCGGGCGAGCAGGCGGATGTAATAACCGCCCTCATGCCGCTCCATCGGCGCCTTCTTGGTGTCGCGCAAGTGCGAAATCGGCCGTCCGAACGGATTCGCACGAATGCCGCGCGCAACGTCGGCGATGTCGGCTACCACGGCGGAGGCGGTCGCGGCACCGCCTGCGCCGGGGCCGACCAGCGTGATCGGCGGAATCCCCTCGCCATCGATCGTGACCGCGTTGGTGACACCCATCACCTGCGCGATCGAGGAGGATTTTGGCACCATGGTCGGATGCACGCGCTGCTCGATGCCCGTGGCGGTGCGAACCGCAACGCCGAGCAGCTTGACGCGGTAACCGAGATCAGCCGCCGCGCGCAGGTCTTCCGGCGCGATGGATGAGATGCCTTCGACATACACCGCGCTTTGAGCAACTTTCGTGCCGAAGGCCAGGCTGGCCAGAATGGCGAGTTTTTGCGCGGTGTCGTGGCCGTCGACGTCGAAGGACGGATCGGCCTCGGCATAGCCGAGCCGCTGCGCGTCCTTCAGGCATTCGGCAAAGGACAGGCCCTCCTGCTCCATCCGGGTCAGGATGTAATTGCAGGTGCCGTTGAGGATGCCATAGACGCGGTTGACGCCGGTTCCAGCAAGCCCCTCGCGTAACGTCTTGATGACAGGGATCGCGGCGCCGACCGCTGCCTCGAAATTCAGCGCGCCGCCGTGCTTTTCAGCCGCCTTGGCGAGCTTGAGGCCATGCTTGGCGAGCAGCGCCTTGTTGGCGGTGACAACCGACTTGCCGGCATTGAGCGCGGCTTCCACCGCCGACAGCGCGGGATCGCCGGCGCCGCCCATCAGTTCGACGAAGCAATCGACCTCGGCATGGGTGGCAAGCGCCATTGGATCCCTCGCCCATTCGACGCCGCGCAAGTCGACGCCGCGCTTCTTCGCCTTCGAGCGCGCGGTGACGGCAACGACGCGGATGCCCCGGCCGCTGCGTCCCGTGAGCACGCGCGCTTGCGTTTCGATCAAACGGACGACTTCGGCACCCACGGTGCCGAGCCCCGCTATGCCCACTTTCAGGGGTGCGACCATGATAGTTCAGAAAACCTGCAGAAGAGAATTAGCGCCGATTGGCGAGCGGAACCACGTTGTGCAACGTTTCGACGCCGCTTTCAAGGAAGCGGCGCACGCCGCGCGCGGCCTGCCTGATCCGTTGCTCGTTTTCCACCATGGCGATGCGGACATATCCTTCACCATGCTCGCCAAAGCCGACGCCGGGCGAGACCGCGACGCCGGATTTCTCCACCATCAGGGTCGCGAACTCCATGCTGCCGATGCTGCGGAAAGCCTCTGGCAGCGGCACCCAGGCGAACATCGAGGCCTCCGGCGGCGGAATCTCCCAGCCGGCGCGGCCGAACGATTCCACCAGCGCGTCGCGGCGCTTGCGGTAAGTGTCGCGCATCTCCTTGATGCAATCGTCCGGGCCGTTTAATGCGGCGGTCGCCGCGACCTGGACCGGCGTGAACGCGCCGTAATCGAGATAGGATTTGACGCGGGCGAGCGCCGCGATCACGCGCTCATTGCCGACCGCAAAGCCCATGCGCCAGCCGGCCATCGAATAGGTCTTCGACATCGAGGTGAACTCGACGGCGACGTCCATCGCGCCGGGCACCTGGAGCACCGAGGGCGGCGGGTTGCTCTCGTCGAAATAGACTTCGGCATAAGCGAGATCGGACAGGATCAGGATCTCGTGCTTCTTCGCGAACGCGACGAGGTCCTTGTAGAAGTCGAGGCTCGCGACATAGGCCGTTGGGTTCGAGGGGTAGCAGACGACGAGCGCCAGCGGCTTGGGGATCGAATGGATGATCGCCCGCTCGGCCGCCTCGAAGAACTGCGGCGTCGGCTCGGAAGGCACCGAGCGGATCACGCCGCCCGCCATCAAAAAGCCGAAGGCGTGAATCGGATAGCTCGGGTTCGGACAGAGGATGACGTCGCCCGGCGCGGTGATGGCCTGCGCCACGTTGGCAAAGCCTTCCTTGGAGCCGAGCGTCGCGACGACCTGGGTATCGGGATTGAGCTTCACGCCGAAGCGGCGGGCGTAGTAGGCAGCTTGCGCCCGGCGCAGCCCCGGAATGCCGCGTGAGGCCGAGTAGCGGTCGGTGCGCGGCTTGCCAAGAGTCTCCTTGAGCTTCTCAAGCACGTGCGGCGGCGCCGGCAGGTCCGGATTGCCCATGCCGAGGTCGATGATGTCGGCGCCGGCGTTCCGCGCGGCCGCCTTGGCCCGGTTGACCTGTTCGAACACGTAAGGCGGCAGGCGGCGGATGCGGTAAAACTCTTCCATGGCTCTCTGGGCTCCGGGCAACCGGTCAGGACGGAATCGACAGGCCATGACGGCCGTTCGGAAACGCGCCCAGTCCCTTCACGAAAATTACTCGAAATCAAATACTTAGAGCAATTATCGACGTTGGCGGCTGAGGTCGTTCGCCCTGACTATTGGCTGAACTGAGGTCTTTTAGCACGGCAAGACGGGGGCGCCAGCGATTACCTTGCACCGCCCCATTTGCTCACTTGGCGTCCTTGGCGGCCAGGGCTTGACGATCGCGCGCCGCGGCAAGCTCGGCCTCGATCTTGGCGCGCTGGTCCGGCGGGATGGTCGCCTGATCGCGATCCGGCGGCAGATCATGCACCGGCAGATAGCTGCCGGGCTCCCTGGGATGCGCCTGCGCATCCGCGGGCGTCATATCCGCGAGCTGGCTTGAGCAGCCGCCCAAGGCAAGCGCCGCGATCAACAGCGCTCCACAGATCGGCAGCGTCTTTTGCAGGTCCCATAACACCAACACTTGGGAAATCCCCTACTCGTCCCGAAGCACGGCCCCCAGGGCAACTTACCCAAGACCGCGCCCAAGCTCAAACCATGGCTGCCCAAAATGGTATGAGCGAGAAAACCGCCCGGCGCTACCAAGCCGAGCGGTTGCGGCTCGATTGTGACGGAACCAAGAAAATTTGTCGCGCTGCAACACATCTTCGAGAGTGTTTAACGCCAAACATGCGAGCTTCGCGGTGACGAATACAGAATGAATCGTTACTGTTCTGCGCATGAGTACCGTCACAACCGACACGCCCAAATCCGGCACCCCGTTCGAGACGAAGTTCGATGCCGAAGCTTTCGCGATGAATGTCGCGCGGGCGATGGAGAGCGGTGGCAAGGCGCTCGCTGCCTACCTCAAACCGCGCGAGACCGGCGAGGTGCAGGATCGCCCGCCGCCCGAGCTTGCCGAGATCGTCAGGACCTTCACCTCGGTCGCCGAATACTGGCTGTCGGACACGTCCCGTTCCTCCGATCTCCAGACCAAGCTCGCCAAGGACTATCTCGACCTCTGGGGCTCGGCGGTCCGCCGCATGGCAGGTCAGGACGCCCCGCCCGCGATCACGCCCTCGCCGCGTGACAAGCGCTTTGCCGATCCCGAATGGAAGTCGAACCAGTTCTTCGATTTCGTCATGCAGCTCTATCTGCTCACGACCAAATGGGCGCAGGAGCTGGTGCGCGCTGCCGAAGGGCTCGATCCGCATACCCGCCGCAAGGCCGAGTTCTACGTCCAGCAGGTCACCAACGCGCTGTCGCCGTCCAACTTCGTGCTGACCAATCCGGAGGTGCTGCGCGAGACACTTGCCACGTCCGGCGATAACCTCGCGCGCGGCCTGAAGATGTTGGCCGAGGACATCGCGGCCGGCAAAGGCATGTTGAAGATCCGCCAGTCCAATCCGGACAATCTCGTCGTCGGCGTCAACATGGCGACGACGCCGGGCAAGGTGATCTACCAGAACGAGATGATGCAGCTGATCCAGTATGCGCCGACCACCGAGAAAGTGCTACGCACCCCGCTCCTGATCGTGCCGCCCTGGATCAACAAGTTCTACATCCTCGATCTCAAGCCGGAGAAATCCTACATCGAGTGGTGCGTCGACCAGGGCATCACCGTGTTCGTGATCTCATGGGTCAATCCCGACAAGCGGCTCGGCAACAAGGGCTGGGAAGACTACATGAAGGAAGGCCCGCTCGCGGCGATGGACGTGATCGAGAAGATCACCGGCGAGATGAAGGTACACACTGCCGGCTATTGCGTCGGCGGCACGATGCTCGCGACCACGCTGGCCTGGCTCGCCGAGAAACGCCGCCAGCGCGTTGCATCGGCGACGTTCTTCGCGGCCCAGGTCGACTTCACCCATGCCGGCGATCTCCTCGTGTTCGTCGACGAGGAGCAGATCGCAGCCCTCGAGCAGGATATGAAGGCGGCCGGCGTGCTCGAAGGCTCGAAGATGGCGATGGCCTTCAACATGCTGCGCTCCAACGATTTGATCTGGTCCTATGTCGTCAGCAACTATCTGAAGGGCCAGCAGCCGAGTGCGTTCGACCTGTTGCACTGGAATTCGGACGCGACACGGATGACCCAGGCCAACCATTCCTATTATTTGCGCAACTGTTATCTGGAGAATCGGTTCTCGACCGGCACGATGGTGCTCGACAATACCCTGCTCGATCTCTCCAAGGTCAAGGTCCCCGTCTACAACCTCGCCACCCGCGAGGATCACATCGCACCGGCGGAATCGGTGCTGTACGGCTCGCAGTTCTTTGGCGGCCCGGTGAAATACGTGCTGTCGGGCTCGGGCCACATCGCCGGCGTGGTCAATCCGCCGGCCTCGAACAAGTATCAGTACTGGACCAACGACAACATCAAGGACGTCAGCGTCGCCGAATGGATGAAGGGCGCGGTGGAGCACAAGGGCTCATGGTGGCCGGACTGGCGCCAATGGCTCGGCGAGCTGGATCCGGAGGAGGTCCCGGCGCGTCCGGTCGGCAGCGCGACGTTCCCCCCGATCGAGGATGCGCCCGGCAGCTATGTCAGGGTTCGCGCATAGCGGAATCGTCCGCGCTTTCGTATAGACTCGCTCTCACCACAGCGACGACAGAAGGGACCGGACCATGACGCGCGAATTGTTCTGGCTGACACTGACGGTGATCCTGACCGGAGTGCTCTGGATCCCCTACATCATCAACCGCTGCCAGGTTCGCGGGCTCAGCGGTGCGATGGCCAATCCGTCGCGCAACGACAAGCCGCAGGCGGATTGGGCCAACCGGCTGATGTTCGCGCACGACAACGCGGTCGAAAACCTCGTGATCTTCGCGCCGCTGGTGCTGATCCTCAACGCAATCGACTATTCGACGAAATGGACGGTGCTCGCCTGCGCGGTGTATTTCTGGTCGCGCGTCGCACATATCATTGTCTACGCCATCGGGATCCCGATCTTCCGCACGCTCGCATTCACCGTCGGCTTCCTCGCCCAGGCCGTGCTGGCGCTGGCGATCTTCGGGGTACTTTGACGCGATTTCACTGTCATTGCGAGGAGCTTTTGCGACGAAGCAATCCAGACTATTTCCACGATGGGAGCTCTGGATTGCTTCGCGGAGCCTGTCATCGGGCCGCGCTTCGCGCGGACCCGTTGGCTCGCAATGACGGTTGGATAGGTCCCAGCCCTACTCCTCCGGCAATCCCAGCATCAGCCGCATGTTCTGCACCGCTGCACCCGAGGCGCCCTTGCCGAGATTGTCGAGCCGGGCGACCAGCAACGCCTGGCGATATTTGTCGCTGGCGAAGACGTAGAGCTCGAGCATATTGGTCTCGTTCAGCGCCTCCGGCTCCAGCCGACCACCCTTGGTCGCCTCGTTCTGAAGCGGCATCACCTTGACGTATTTCGAGCCGGTGTATCGCTTGGCGAGCGCCGCTTGCAGGTCGGCGCCGCCCGGCTTGCCGGGCAACGTGTCGAGTTGGAGTGGCACCGAGACCAGCATGCCCTGCCGATAATTGCCGACCGATGGAATGAAGATCGGCCGCCGCGTCAGGTTCGAGTAGAGCTGCATCTCCGGCAGGTGCTTGTGCTCGAAGCCGAGACCGTACAGCTCGAAGGACGGCGCGCTGCCATCCTCGAAGCTCGCGATCATCGACTTGCCGCCGCCGGAATAGCCGCTCACGGCGTTGACGGTGACGGGATAATCCTGCGGCAGCAGGCCATCATCGACGATCGGCCGCAGCAGCGCGATCGCGCCGGTCGGATAGCAGCCGGGATTGGAGACCTTTTTCGCGGCCTTGATCTTGCCGGCCTGATCGGGCGTGAGCTCGGGAAAGCCATAGGCCCAGTCGGGCGCCACGCGGTAGGCGGTCGAAGCGTCCAGCACCTTCGGCGCCGAGGCGCCCATGCTGTCCACGAGAGCAACCGTCTCCCTGGCGGCATCGTCGGGCAGACAGAGGATGACGAGATCCACCTCCTCCATCAGCGCCTTCTTGGCCGCGGGGTCCTTGCGCTTGTCGTCGGCGATGGTCTTCACCGCGACGTCGCCCTGGAGCTTCAGCCGCTCGTTGATGCCGAGCCCGGTGGTGCCGGAGCCGCCGTCGACGAAGACGGTGGCCGGCTTTTTCGCCGTGCCGGGGGTCGGGGCTTTGGTGGTGTCAGCGAGGCTCATGGCGCGCTCCCTTCGAGCATGTTCGTATCGTCTGCAAAAGCCTGCGGCCGGGCCTGCCGCATCAAATGTGCGATCTGCTTCGCATCGGCGTCGCCGGCGCCAAGCGCATTGGCGATCGCCGTATAGTCGGCGTCCGATTTGTGCTGGTTCAGCTTGAAGCTGCCTTCGACCTCCTCAACCGTCATCACCAGCCCAACGATCGCCTTCTTCATCGTCTCCAGCCGCCCCGCCGTCATCTTGCCTGATGTCCACGGCTTTTTCGGCAGCAGCCAGCTCTCGAACTTGTCGCTGAGCGTATCGATCTGCACCGCCAGCTCGTCGTCCGACAGCAGCCGTACCGGCCCGCTGAGATGCACCGACTGGTAGAGCCAGGTCGGCACCTGGTCGGGCGAGACGTACCAGTCCGGCGATACATAGGCATCGGGGCCGTTGACCGCGAGCAGCCAGGACGCATCACCGCCCGCGAGCTTTAGCAGCGGATTTTGACGGGCGACATGAAAGGCGGCCTGCGGCGTGCCGTCAGCGGCGTAGGTCAGATAGAACGGCAGCGGGGAAGCAACTGGCTTGTGGCCGTCGAAGGCGCACATCGTGCCGAAGCCGCGCTCCTCGGCGAATTTCAGGCTCGCGGCGCGGTCCTGCTTAAAAAAGGCTGGCGTGTACATCGTGGTCTCCTGCTGGGCCTCCTTGGGGGCCGCCGGATCAGATCGCGCTGACAGGAGAGAGAATGCCGCGGACCGGATCCAGCGGCACAGACGATGATCTCAAACGCGATCGACCGCCCAAACCGCAAAGGAGCGGCGGCGGCGACGGGCGAACAGAATGGTCGCGGCGTTGATCATGGCGCGCGGCTATAAGGCCAGATTCGGTTCCGGTCAAGGTTCATGGCATCAGATGAGGCGCCAGATCCATTCCATCAGCTTCGCGATCACGTCGCCGAACAGCAACAGTGCCGCCGACCAAACCAGGGCCGAGACGAAATTGGCGACCTGGAAGCTCCAATACGGCATCTCGAAGATGCCGGCTGCGAGCGGCACCGAGGCGCGCAAGGGGCCGAAAAAGCGGCCGATGAAGATGCTGGGCACGCCCCAGCTGCGCACGAAAGCCTCGCCCTTGGACAGGAGTTCGGGATAGCGCGAAAGCGGCCACATCTGCGCGACCCTCTCCTTGTAGCGGTAGCCGAACCAGTAGGAGACCCAGTCGCCCAGCGCCGCGCCAATACCGCCGGCGATCCAGACCGGATAGAAGCTGATGCCGCTCGCTCCGATCAGCGCACCGATCCCCACCAGCGCGCCCCAGGCCGGGACCAGCAGCGAGATGAAGGCAAGCGATTCCCCGAAGGCGAGCAGGAACACGATCGGCGCGGCCCAAGCCTGGTGAGCGCGCACGAAGTCGGCCAGGGCGTGCGCAAACTGCTCCATTCCAGATTAGCCTTCCCGCCCTGTCTCAAGGTGCTGCTCGATGAAAAGGACTGGTAAGCCAAGGGCTTGTGTGACATCAAGTCACAAAGCCCGGCCCAAGGCAGGCGGGACGTCAAATTGCCGGGAATTGGCGGGCCTACGGCGTAAAATCGCCGGGATTGCCTCCCAACCACACGGCCCGGCCCGCCCAGCGGTAACCTTTCCAAGCCAGAAGTGGCATAGTCGGCCTAACCGATTCGCCGCCCATGCAGCCTTCAAAGCGCATCAAGATATATGTCCAAGCAATTGAAAACCAAAGCGAAAGACGACCTGTTCGGCGCCGACGAGGCAAAGTCTCGCGCGCCCGCCGCCAAGACGGCCTCGCGCGGCGGTGGCGGGGAAGCCGACTATACGGCGGCCGACATCGAGGTGCTCGAGGGCTTGGAACCGGTGCGGCGCCGACCCGGCATGTATATCGGCGGCACCGATGAGAAGGCCCTGCATCACCTCTTCGCCGAAGTCATCGACAATTCCATGGACGAGGCGCTGGCCGGGCACGCGACCTTCATCGAGGTGGATCTGAGCGCCGACGGATTCCTGACCGTCACCGACAACGGCCGCGGCATCCCGATCGATCCACATCCGAAGTTCCCGAAGAAGTCGGCGCTCGAAGTCATCATGTGCACGCTGCATTCGGGCGGCAAGTTCGACTCCAAGGTCTACGAGACCTCGGGCGGTCTGCACGGCGTCGGCATCTCCGTGGTGAACGCCCTCTCCTCGCGTCTCGAGGTCGAGGTCGCGCGCAGCCAGAAGCTCTACCGCATGACGTTCGAGCGCGGGCACCCCAAAGGCAAGCTCGAGGATCTCGGCAAGGTCAACAACCGCCGCGGCACGCGCGTGCGCTTCAAGCCCGACACCGACATCTTCGGCGCCAAGGCCGCGTTCAAGCCGCAGCGCCTTTTCAAGATGACGCGCTCGAAGGCGTACCTGTTCGGCGGAGTCGAGATCCGCTGGAACTGCGCGCCCGAGCTGCTCAAGGGCGTCGAGGACGTGCCGGCGGAGGCGACGTTCCACTTCCCCGGCGGTCTCAAGGATTATCTTGCCGCGGCGATCCACGCCGACACGCTGGTGCATCCCGACATCTTCTCCGGCAAGTCCGGCCGCAACGGTGCTCATGGCGCCTGCGAATGGGCGGTGGCGTGGACTGCGGATGCCGACGGCTTTCTCTCCTCCTACACCAACACCGTGCCGACGCCCGATGGCGGCACGCATGAATCGGGCTTGCGCAGCGCGCTGCTGCGCGGTCTGAAGGATCACGCCGAGCGCGTCGGTCAGGGCAAGCGCGCGGCCTCCATCACCTCCGAAGACGTGATGGTGGGCGCTGCCGTGATGCTCTCGGTGTTCGTGCGCGAGCCTGAATTCCAGGGCCAGACCAAGGATCGCCTCGCCACCGCCGAGGCCCAGCGCATCGTCGAACAGGCGATCAAAGATCCGTTCGATCATTGGCTGTCGGGCAATCCGAACATGGCCAACAGGCTGCTCGATTTCGTGATCGACCGCGCCGAGGAGCGGCTGCGCCGTCGCCAGGAAAAGGAGACGGCGCGCAAGACCGCCGGCAAGAAGCTGCGCCTGCCCGGCAAGCTCGCCGACTGCACCGATGCCGGCACCGACGGTTCCGAGCTCTTCATCGTCGAGGGCGACTCGGCCGGCGGCAGCGCCAAGCAGGCGCGCGACCGCAAGACCCAGGCCGTGCTGCCGCTGCGCGGCAAGATTCTCAACGTCGCCTCAGCCGGCAAGGACAAGCTGACGGCGAATGCCCAGCTCTCCGATCTCGTGCAGGCGATCGGCTGCGGCACGCTTGCCCATTATCGCGAAGAGGATCTGCGCTATCAGCGCATCATCATCATGACCGACGCCGACGTCGACGGCGCGCATATCGCTTCGCTGCTGATCACTTTCTTCTACCGGCAGATGCCGCGGCTGATCGACGAAGGGCACCTCTTCCTCGCGGTGCCGCCGCTCTACAAGCTGACCCACGGCACCAAATCGGTCTACGCGCGCGATGACAAGCACAAGGAAGAGCTGATCAAGAGCGCGTTCAATGCCAACGCCAAGGTCGAGGTGAACCGCTTCAAGGGCCTCGGTGAGATGATGCCGGCGCAGCTCAAGGAAACCACCATGGATCCGGCCAAGCGGACGCTGCTCAAGGTGGTGCTGCTCGCCGACGATCGCGACACCACGGCGGATTCGGTGGAGCGCCTGATGGGCACCAAGGCCGAGGCACGTTTCGCGTTCATCTCGGACAAGGCCGAATTTGCCAGCGAAGAGCTGCTGGACGTCTAGAGCGAGAAGCAGCGGGCCAGCCGCTTGCGGTTTCCATCTGCTCATCGCGTCGCGATGGCGAGAGATGAACAGTCCAGCCGAATTCCGGCTCCGACTCACCCCTGACCGCGCCGCAAAGATAAGAATCGGGGGCGATTTGATTTTCGCTTTTTCGCCGGCGGCTGAAGCAACTTTCTCCCTCTACGTCGAATATGGTGATTCTCGCGACGACCTTCATCTTTAGCGTGTAATGGAAGTCGTCGTGTAAGTTATTGTACGCCTTCACTTTTAGGACGGACGACATCACTCCCGCGTCGCTGTGTCCTCCGTACAACACCGGATCGTTTTCAGTTATCTGTGTCCGCTCAGCAACAGCATTTCAGCAGAATCCGTCTATAGTCCAACCATCGAATTTGAACGGAACGGCGCTCGCACCTGCTAAGCGAACCAAGGTTGGGGATTTGGAAATGAAGAAGATTTTGCTTGCTCTGACCGCGGTTGCGGCTTTGACCGGTTCGGCCTCGGCGGCCGACCTTGGGGCCCGTCCGTACGTGAAGGCTCCGGCGCCCGCGCCGGTCGCCAACTGGACCGGCTTCTACATCTTCGGCGGTGCCGGCGGCGGGCTCTGGAACGCGGACAGCAACGTTCAGAGCACTGGTGTTGTCGGGCCGTTCGGCGCCTTTGGTGCGGCAGGCACTGCGCTAACCCGCGATCAGCGTTTGGGCGGTAGCGGCTGGTTCGGAACGGTCGGTCTTGGTTATGACTGGCAGTTCACCCCGAGCTGGGTGGCGGGCGTCTTCGCCGATGGTCAATTTGGTGACATTCGTGGTTCCCTCAGCGATCCCTTCAATTTCGTTGAAGGACGCGAAAAGCTCCGGACCAGCTACGCCGCTGGCGTCAGGCTCGGTTATTTGGTCGCCCCGAACGTTCTTTCCTACGTGAACGCTGGTTATTCCGGATCGGAATGGTCTGGCACCAGCCTGTCCACACTGACTGCCGGTGGAGGCCCGACCCTCCTGAATACGTCGTCTTTCCGGCGTGACGGCTGGTTCGTGGGCGGCGGTGTTGAGAACAACCTCAACATCTTCGGGATCAGCGCCCCTGGTTGGTTCATGAAGACCGAATATCGGTCCGCCTTCTACGATCGGATCAGCTTGCCTGAGACCTGTACTGTTGCCGGTTGCGGTGTTGTTGCGCCGCTTGGCACGGCCGCGACCTTCAAGCCCTGGGTCCAGACTATCAGCACCTCGCTGGTCTATCGCTTCAACTGGAGCGGCCCGGTCGTCGCGAAGTACTGATCTGGTCTCAGGACCAAACGTCAAAGCCCCGGCATCGTCCGGGGCTTTTTCGTTGTGATCTCCTCACCGTCAATGACGTTCCTGCATGAGCCGGCGCCCCGCGTGTCAATCGCGGCCCATTGTATCGGAGCCGAAGCTACGGCTAGTCTGCGTCCAAGTTCGCGGGTGCACGGCAATCGTTCATGCCGCGTCGCGACAGAAGCGGACTGATGGGAGGAACGCATGCGCCGATTTCTGCTGATCGCAGGCCTGTTTGCGACTGCCGTCGGGCTGCTCTGGATCGGACAAGGCACGGGCACGCTCGCCTGGCCGCGATCGAGCTTCATGGTCGACCAGCTGCAATGGGCTGGCTATGGCGCAGCCATGGCCGGCTTCGGGCTGGTGCTAATCTGGCAGAGCAGCCAATAAAACAAACCAGGACAAGAAAAGGTACTGAGAGCATGACATCCAGCCGATTCGACCTTCGCGGCAAGGTCGCTGTCGTAACAGGAGGCAATGGCGGCATCGGGCTTGGCATGGCCCGCGGCCTTGCCGACGCCGGAGCCGACATCGCCGTGGTGGGACGCAATGAAACCAAGTCCGCCGCAGCCGTGGCCGATCTCAGACAGCGCGGCGTCAAGGCGATCGCGATCACCACCGACGTGACCGACAAGGCCGCCGTGGCGGCCATGGTCGACCGTGTCGTCAGCGAGCTCGGCCGGATAGACATCCTCATCAACAATGCCGGCATGAGCATCCGCAAGCCCCCGCACGAACTCGAGCTCGACGAGTGGAACAAGGTGATCGACACCAACCTCACCAGCGCCTTCGTCTGCTCGAAGCTGGCCTATCCAGCCTTGAAGGCGTCCGGCAACGGCAAGGTGATCAATATCGGCTCGATGATGTCGATCTTCGGCGCGAGCTTCGCGACCGCCTATGCGGCGAGCAAGGGCGGCATCGTGCAGTACACACGCGCCTGCGCCAATGCGTGGGCGCCCGACAACATCCAGGTCAACGCCATCCTGCCGGGCTGGATCGACACCGACCTCACCCGCGGCGCACGACAGCAGGTCTCAGGGCTGCACGAGCGCGTGCTGGCGCGCACGCCTGCAGGACGTTGGGGCGACATCGACGACTTCGCCGGCATCGCTGTGTTCCTCGCATCGCCCGCCTCGAACTTCCTCACCGGCACCGCGATCCCGGTCGACGGCGGCTTCTCGGTGATGGCCTGAGGCCGGCCGTGGCCGCAATCCACCAACGCAAAAAAGAAGCCCCGGACCATGCCGCGGCTTTGAATTTTGGCCGTGCTTTTTTGATCGTTGGTCGCGTTGCGTCGACGTGCTCAGTAGCGGGCGATGGTCGGGGCGTCGAACTTGTAGCTCGCGCGCACGACGGCCCACTGGATGTCGCGCGGCTTGGCATCGAAGGTGTAGTTACCCGAGGTGCCGCCGAGCTGATAGGTCTGGCTGCCGAAGGCCGCGTAGTTGTATTCGAGGCCAACGACCCAGTTGCGGGTGACGCCGTATTCCCAGCCGGCGCCGACGGTCCAGCCGTTGGCCCAGTGGGTCTGTCCGCCGGAGCCCGACACACCGACGGTGTCGCTGACCGACAGACGGTTGTTCGCGCCGGCATAGCCACCCTTGATGTAGAAGAGGTTGTTCTGCACGGCGAAGCCAGCGCGGCCGACGATGGTCGCGAGCACGTTGGCACGCCAGGAGAACACGTCGTCCGCGGCGCCAAACACGTTGTTTACCACCGTGCCCTTGTTGTCGAGGCCGGAGATCGTGCCTTCCATGCCGAACACGTAATTGTTGGCCTGCCAGTTGTAGCCGATCTGGGCGCCGCCCATGATGCCCGACTTGCGCTGGCGGACGCCTTCGCCCGGCGAAAGATCGCCGAACGGCGCGCCGGTTCCGTTGTTGATGAACTGCTCGTTGGTCCACGCGCCACCGATGTGGCCGCCGACATAGAAGCCGGTCCAGTTGAACAGCGGCTCGACATAGGCGGGCGCCTTCGTGTAGCGCGCACCGAGATCGGCAGCGGAAGCCGCGCCGATCGAAACCAGAGCGGTCGTGCAGGCGAAGGCGGCAATCAATTTGGTACGCATGGTAGACCTCGTGTCCGTTGATGGGCGCACGCTCACAGACGGCCCTTACCAAAATTGAAATCAACACGGTTAATGTGGCGGATGAGCACACGTTGCGCCTTGAATGCATTCGCGATGTTGCAAGCGTGCAACGCACCGAGCGTAATTTAATGCAGCGTTATCCCTACCGAGTCTTGCGCTACGATGGCGGCGCCGCCTTCGACTGCACGTGCTCGGGCCGAACGCCGAGCGCAAGCAGGCGCGCCGGAATGCCCTGGAGCCAGGGCAGCGCAGTGATGAGGCGCACGATCAGCGGCACCTTCAACGGCCGGTCGCTGCCTAGCAAGGCGCCGCTGATGATGTTGTTATGCACGACGACCTGCATTCGCTGCGTCATCTTCACCGGGAACTCGCGCCGGCGTCGCACCGCATCGAGTTCGTTCTCCGAGGGACAACCGTGCTGCAGCTTATCCGCCAGCAGGTTTGCGGTTGCGACCGCGTCCTGCACGGCGAGATTGACGCCGACGCCGCCGACCGGCGACATCGCGTGCGCGGCGTCGCCGATGAGAAGCAGGCCGGGCCGCGTCCAGCGCGTCATGCGGTTGATCGCGACGGTGAGCAGCTTGATGTCGTCAAAGCTCTTCACGTCCGCGATGCCGCTTTTCAGGATCGGCGCCATGCGCACGACGTCGTCGAGCAGCGCCGGCAATCCCCTCGCCTTCACCGCATCAAATTGCCCCTTGGCGATGACGTAGGCGCATTGCCAATAGTCGCCGCGATCGAAGGTGATCATCATCTTGCCGGGCTCGACGCGCGCGAACACATTCTCCGTCTCGTCGGGTCTGCGGCCGGCGCGGAACCACAGCACGTCCATCGGCGCGCCGATCTCCTCGACGGCAAGCCCGGCGCGCTCGCGCACCGTCGAATGCCGGCCGTCGCAGGCAATGGTGAGATCCGCCTCGATGTCGATAATGCCCTCAGGCGTCCTCGCCCGCACGCCGGCGACCGTCTCGCCGCGGCGGATCAGATCGACCGCCTCCGTGCTCATCATCACCTTGAGCGAGGTAAAGCGCCGGCCGGCCTCGCGCAGGAAATTCAGGAAGTCCCATTGCGGCATGAAAGCGATGAAGGGGTACTTGGTGTGGAGCCGGCTGAGATCGGCGATGCGCACCGGCGTGCCACCGAACAGGCCGTCCATTTTCTGCAAGCGCTGATGCGGCAGCTTCAGGAAGCCGTCGATCAGGCCAAGTTCGTCCATCACCTGAAGTGTCGAGGGATGCACGGTGTCGCCGCGGAAATCGCGGAAGAAA
This sequence comes from Bradyrhizobium sp. 159, assembly GCF_023073795.1. Classification (NCBI taxonomy): domain Bacteria; kingdom Pseudomonadati; phylum Pseudomonadota; class Alphaproteobacteria; order Hyphomicrobiales; family Nitrobacteraceae; genus Bradyrhizobium; species Bradyrhizobium sp. 159. The sequence continues at coordinate 76,898 of NZ_JADPKE010000050.1, forward strand.
TCCGCATGCTTCTCCAGTACCACGACCTCGATGCCGGCGCGGCCCAGGAGATAGCCGAGCATCATGCCCGCTGGCCCGCCGCCGACGATGCAGCAGCGGACCTTCATGGTCCGGTTTGGTTGTTGGTCGGATGTCATGGCAGCCGCGATCCGCGATGTGAGTATCGATGAAGATATGCCGGACGATACTAACGCGATCCAGGCCGAGTGCAGTCTCAATTTGCAGACAAAAGCTCACCGCGGCCGCTTTGCTGCAGCAAACAAGCGCCAAATAAAAAAGGCCCGCAGAGCGCGGGCCTTGGGTGAGAACGGGATCGACTATTTCTGGTCCTCGTTGCTGGTCCCGGTGCCTGGACTGCCGATCGGCAACCCATTGGTCGCATGACCGACACCCATGTTCCGCTCGGCTTGTGCTGCTGACGGCGTCTTACCATTTGCGGTTGGGGACTGAACGTTGGGGTTGACCGGGCCGGTATTGGTGTTGACGTTGGCCCCCGTGGTGGTGCCATGCGTCCCCATCCCCGAGGGAGCCGACGGCCCGGAGTTGGCGCTGCTGGGTGACGTGCCCACCCCTGCACCTGAGCTGGCCCCCGATCCGGCGCTGGCGCCACCGGCGCCGCCCGCCGCACCACCGCCCCCTTGGGCAAAAGCCGCCGTCGAAAGTGCAACGCAAGCGATCGTTACGAAGATGGATCTGCGGATCATGGATCGTCTCCCTGGTTTGACTGACAATCCAGGTCAGCAGGAGTTGTTCCTCTCCTGTCGCGGCCGACGAAGACCTCAATTATTGCTGCGGTTCGCGCTGCGAAAGCTCTTGATCTCCGACACGCTGCCGTCGCGGTAGGTCAGCTCAACCGAGACGGACTGCGTCGCCGGGGCGAGCTTCATGTAGAGCGGCATGCCGGCGCTGATCGCGCTGGGATCGCGCATGTCGCAAGGAGGCATCTTCAGCACCTGGTTCGGCACGGCAGTGTCGATACCAATGCGCACCTCGCGAATGGCGCAGCGGTAGGACACGAGATGTGTGTAGTAGACCAGCAGTCCATTGAACTCGCGGAATGACAGCCAGCTTGTCGCGGTCATGTCGAGGATCTTGCGTTGGTCGCGGATCAGCGCGGCCTCGGGATCGAACCTGATCGGGAACGGCCCCTGCATCTCGCCGGACTGATCGACATAGCGGACCTCGATGGTGCCGGCTTGCGCATCCGGCGGCAATTCGACCGACGGGTTCGGCATCCGCTTGCGCGTGCGCGGATCGAGCGTGTCGATGAAGCCGGTTTCGCGGAAATCGCCCTTGCCGGCCATGCGCCAGGAGATGCCAAGCGTCGGATCGGCGAAGGAGAACACCACGCTCCAGCCGCCATTGTGCCGCGAGAAGCTCGCGATCGGCGCGTTGGTGGTCTCCTCCTTCGGCAGGTGCGGCACCGATACCGGCGGGAGCGCGGCGAGCTTCTGCGGCGGCGGATCGTCCGCGCGCGCGGCGGCATCCTTGGCGAGGCCGCTAAGGAAGACGTCGTCGACCATCTGATCGAAATAGACCGGCACCTGCTTGTGCTTCACGGTATCGGCCATCTCACTGACGGCACGGCGGGTGCGCTGCGCCACCTGCACGAGGTTCTCGCCGGGCTTGAGCAGCTCCCTGGCGAAAGTGCGCGTGAACACTGAATTGGGGTTGGCGTCGTCGTTGGAGAGGCGATCGAGCGCGGTCTGGCGGGGACCTGCCGAAAACACCGAGAACACGCCTTCCGGCAGTTGCGTCATCGGCGCGAGCCCGCCGCCACCGGCGACCGCGCGGGTACCTTTGCGCTCGAACGGGTTGTTGCGGCAGGCGTCGAACACCAGGATCGAGGTCCGCGCCCTCTTGTTCTGAAGGCGCTCGACGATGCGGTCGGCCAGGATGGAGGCGTCGCGCACGAGCTCTTCCTGCCCTTCCGTCGCCGCCGGAACGTCGGTCGGCAGCAAGTAGTTCTGGCCCGCGATCTCGAAACCGTGGCCGGCATAGAAGAAGAACGCGGTGTCGCCGGGCTCGATCGCCTTGTCGAAGGCGAGCAACGTCTCGGAGAATTGCTGCCGGTTCTGATTCTCTGCGACCATCACCGAGAACCCGAGCTGCTTCAGCGTGTCGCCCATGGTGCGTGCGTCGTTGACGGCCTTGAGCAGCTTCGGCACGTTCCTGTAGTCGTTGTTGCCAACGACGAGCGCGACCCGCTTCTCGGCATGCGCGGGAAGCGCGAATCCGCTCAGGCCCGCTGCGAGGCCGAGTGCCGCCAGAATTCTGAAAAGCCGACGCGTCATTGGAATACCCCGTTGCAGAACGGCCCTCCGCCGGCCCCCTCGAAAGGTCGTTCATGGGAAACCCAGCCGATGATGTGATAGTCGGTCCAGACATATCGAGGGTTCAAGGGCCTCGGTCCCCGATTCCATCATCGGTCCTATGGCAGATTCCGCTGGAATCTGCTCTTCCTTAGCAATGTCTCTGGGTAATCCCATTGGAACCGAGAGGTATCGTGTATCGCTGGTGCACCGACGAGGTCGAGCCGCATGACCGCTTCGACTATTGGCGCGAGGTGCGCGCCAAGGGTCTGTTCGGCGTCACGGCCGAGCTCGAGCGCGAACGCCGCGCCGATTTCTTCGGCGAATTCTCGCTGCGCCAGCTTGGCGGCGCCAGCCTCGTCGAGTTGAAGGCCTCCGCCTACACGGTCGAGCGTAGCGCATCCGACATCGCCTCCGCACCGGGCGACGCCATCTGCGTCTACCAGCAGCTTGGCAGCGGCGGCTGGTTCGGCGGCATGCGCGGCAGCGACTTTGCGATCGCAAACGGCAGCTTTGCCACCAGCCATATCGACCTGCCCTATCGTACCGCGCCGCTGGGCGCAGGCGGCTTCCATTTGCGAATCCTGAAGATCCCGGTGAGCAACATCCCGGCGCAGGACAAACGCATGCGCGAGCTTGCACCGCGGACGTTTGACGATCCCACCCTGGCGCCCCTGCTCGGCACCTGCTTTGCCGATCTCGACGATGTTGCCGGCAATGACGGCTGCTTCGACGCCGCCTCCCCGGTGCAGGCCTCCCTTGTTCAGGCCCTGGCCCACCTGGCGCTGATCGAGCGCGGCATCGTGCGGCCCGGCGGCCGCCGCGGGCAGGCCGCGCTGCGGACCGCCCGTCTGTCGCAGGCCCGGCGCCTGATCGCGCGTCACCTGCAAGACCCCAATCTCGCGCCGACGATGGTGGCCGACTGGCTCGGCATTTCCGTGCGTCACCTGCATATGCTGTTCGAGACGGCGGAGAAGAGCTTCTCGCAGACGATCACCGAAGAGCGGCTGAAACAGAGCCGCCGCCTGATCCGCGAGGCTCCGGAGCGGCTGATTGCCGACATCGCGGCCGCCTGCGGCTTCGAGAGCTTGGCGACCTACTACCGAGTCTTTAACGCTGCCTATGGCATCGCCCCAGGCGACTTCCGGGCCCAGGTTCGGGCGGGGCATTAGCCGCCGTTTGCCGGCTCTGGTCAGTCCGCCGCTTGGGCGGAAAACCGCAGCCGCGCCCGCTATTTGGGCAAAAACCTCAGGTTTTTTAGGGTCTTCCCGCGCCCGCTCCATTGACTTTGGCGGATTCCTGCCTATGTTCCGGGGCGACGCGGCTCAAATCGAAGATCGATTCTCGAGCCTGGCGCTTTGTTCGCGTGAGTCAGCACCCCCAGCTTCTTTGAGAGCACGCCGTTTTGGGGTGGAACGCGACAGCCTTTTTACCCTCGATTCCGAACGGCGGTTTCGACCAGAGGCTCAATGTCCTTCACCAATCTCGGACTATCCGAAAAAGTCCTCGCCGCAGTGGCGGCCACCGGTTACACCACCCCCACTCCCATCCAGGAACAGGCGATCCCCCACGTCCTCGCACGCAAGGACGTGCTCGGCATCGCCCAGACCGGCACCGGCAAGACCGCGGCCTTCGTGCTGCCGATGCTCACCATCCTCGAAAAGGGTCGAGCCCGGGCGCGCATGCCGCGCACGCTGATCCTCGAGCCGACCCGCGAACTCGCGGCGCAAGTGAAGGAAAACTTCGACCGTTACGGCGCGGGCCAGAAACTCAACGTCGCGCTTCTGATCGGCGGCGTCTCGTTCGGCGACCAGGATGCCAAGCTGACGCGCGGCGTCGATGTGCTGATCGCAACGCCGGGCCGCCTGCTCGACCATACCGAGCGCGGTGGCCTCCTGCTCACCGGCGTCGAGCTGCTCGTCATCGACGAAGCCGACCGCATGCTCGACATGGGCTTCATCCCCGACATCGAGCGCATCTGCAAGCTCGTCCCGTTTACGCGGCAGACCCTGTTCTTCACCGCGACCATGCCGCCGGAGATCCGGCGCATCACCGAGGCCTTCCTGCACAATCCGCAGAAGATCGAGGTCTCCAAACCCGCCACGACAGCCGTGACTGTCACGCAGGCCCAGGTGCCCGCTGGGCGCGAGGCGCACGAGAAGCGCGAGTTGCTCCGCCGCCTGCTGCGCGAGGCCAAGGATCTCAAGAACGCGATCATCTTCTGCAATCGCAAGCGCGAGGTCGCCATCGTTCACAAATCCCTTCAGAAGCACGGCTTCAGCGTCGGCGCCCTGCACGGCGACATGGACCAATCGGCCCGCACGGCGGCGCTCGAACAGTTCCGCAAGGGTGAGTTGCCGCTCTTGGTCGCCTCCGACGTCGCCGCTCGCGGCCTCGACATTCCCGAGGTCAGCCATGTCTTCAATTTCGACGTCCCCCACCACGCTGACGACTACGTCCATCGCATCGGCCGCACCGGCCGCGCCGGCCGCACCGGCACGGCGATCTCGATCGTGACACCGCTCGACCAGAAGTCGATGGCGGCGATCGAGAAGCTGATCGGCCAGAGCATTCCGCGCGCCGAGGGTGACTTCGAGGTGCACGGGAGCACGACCGAACACAGCGAGCGCCCGCGCGAGTCTCGCGGACGGGACCGCGAGCGCTCCCGTGGCGGACGGGGCAAGCCGCGTCGCGGCCACGAGCCGCGTGGCGACGCGCCGCAGCCCTCCGAGGCAAGGCCTTCGGTCGATGCAAGCCCCGCGGCCGAAGCCCGGCCCGCTCGCGAGCCAAGGGCTGCACGCCAAGCGCGGCCTCCCCGCGAAGCACGGCCGTCATCTGAGCCGCGTCAGAGCGCGCGCCATCAGGCCAATCCGTCGCACGTGCCCTCGATCGGCCGTCCCGAACCGCGCCGGCAGCGGGAGGTCGACGCCGAGCCGGGCGATCACTCGCATCTGCCGGCATTTCTGCTGCGGCCGGTTCGCTCCCCCGCCGGAGCCTGAAGCGCGACACGCGCTTTTGGTTTCGGTTGAGGAAAAACGCCCCACACTTTTTTCGGATGCATTGGCGAACGTATATTTACGGGGCGTTCACGATCGTCCGTTAGCCTACGAACATAATTTAAGCATTGCTGCGGTCGAGGGCGCACCGACCGCTGCGGGGTATGTTCCGTGGTCAAGGTTCTCGACGAACACGAACGCACGATGGCGTTCGCCGAAGTGGCGCTCGGCCAGATTCGATCGCTCCGGCAGACGGCAATTCCGCGCAATTACGAGATCTGGTACGTCTACGCCACCGGCTACAACGCACCGCTCAACAAGATCATCAACGAGACGCTGGCGCGCAACGGCAAGCTGACCGAAGCCGATCTCGAGCAGATCTACGAGACCTATCTCTCCCATATCAAGACCACCGACCGCATCGATAAGGTGGGCGCGCGCGTCATCGGCGAGATCGACGACGTGATGAAGGTTCTCGGCGATGCGCTCGGGATGAGCGGCGCCTACGACGCCAGCCTGTCGGGTGCGACCGAGAAACTGTCGTCGGCCAAGGGCCGCGACCAGATCAAGGCGATCGTCGAGACGCTGCTGCGTTCGACCAGCGAGATGCGCGAGGCCAACAAGGCGCTGGAAGGCCGCCTGACACTATCGAGGAACGAGATCAGCAATCTCCAGCAGAGCCTGGAGGCGATCCGCGCCGAGAGCCTCACCGATCCGCTCACCGGCCTCGGCAATCGCAAATATTTCGATCGCATGATCGGCATGGCGGTGCAGAGCGCGCTCGCCTCCGGGGAGCCGCTGTCGCTGCTGCTGTTCGATATCGATCATTTCAAGTCATTCAACGATTCCTACGGCCACCTCACCGGCGACCAGGTGCTGCGCCTTGTCGGCTTGTCCCTGAAGCAGACCATCAAGGGCCAGGACATCACCGCGCGTTATGGCGGCGAAGAATTCGCGGTCGTGCTGCCCAACACGGCGCTGCGCCAGGCACTCACGGTGGCCGATCACATCCGCCGCGCGGTGATGGCGAAGGAACTGAAGAAGAAATCGACCGGCGAGATTCTCGGCCGCGTCACCATCTCCGTCGGCGTCTCCATGCTCAGGCAGGGCGACGACACCGACGCCCTGATCGAACGCGCGGATGCCTGCCTCTACGCCGCCAAGCGCAACGGCCGCAACCGCGTGATCTGTGAAGTCGATCCGGAATACGCGATCGAGACGCACAACCGGGTGGCGTAGGCCCGACCCTCGCTGTCATTCCGGAGCGCACCTCTTGGCGCGAGCCCCGAGAGTTACGCCTTTCGCTTTGCACGCTTGCGCACCGCAAACTTGTTGAGCGATCTTTTTGACGAAGTTTTCTGGCTGGGCTTTCCGGCGGGCGCGTTGGCAGCTTTGCTGACCTTCTTCGTCTTCGGCCGCTTCTTGACCTTGGCGCGCTGGGCGGCAGCGAGCGCTGCCCTCGCCCATTGTGCCAGCTCCTCGGAATCGTCGAACAAGCGCGCGGGCAACTGCCAGTAGGAGTTCACTGTGACTGTCTTGGCGCGGGTCGAGTATTGGAACGGCCTTGAGCCTTCCGCCTCGAAATTCGGGATCGTCATCTCGTCGGCGCGGAAGAACAGCCCGGCGCGCAAGGACAGCGCGAAGTTGATGCCCTCGGCGGAGATGCCGTAGCCGGAAAACATTTTGCGGATCGTGACGGGACCGAAATCGGCGAACAGGTCGATCAGGAATTCGCGGTCCATGGGTATCCCGGAGCGAGCAGGCCGGCCACTATACCACTGCCGTCATTGCGAGCCAACGGGTCCGCGCGAAGCGCGGCCCGATGACAGGCTCCGCGAAGCAATCCAGACTGCCGAGGCAGAGACAGTCTGGATTGCTCCGTCGCATCAGCGCAAAATTGCTACGCAATTTTGTCGCGAGCTCCTCGCAAGGGCGGGGAAAACTACCCGTCGACCTTCGCCGGCCGCAGCTCGACCGACTCGCCGCAGCCGCAGGCGGAGACCTGGTTGGGGTTGTTGAAGACGAACTGGGCCTGCATCTTGTCGGCCTTGTAGTCCATCTCGGTGCCGAGCAGGAACAGCACGGCCTTGGGATCGACCAGTATCTTGACGCCCTTGTCCTCGACGACCTCGTCAGTCGGCCGGATCTCGTGGGCGTATTCGACCGTGTAGGACTGGCCGGCGCAGCCGCCGTTCTTCACGCCGACGCGCAGGCCGACGATCTCGGAGTCCGCGCGCTGGGTCAGCTCCGTGATCCGCTGCGCGGCGGCATCCGTCAGCCGCATCACCTGCGGGCGCGGCCGCCGGGGCTTTGGTGTCGAAGCTGGTGTCGAGCCTGACGAGATCTGGGTCATGTTATCTATGTGGTCCGTTGCGAGGCGAATTCAATGCGAGCTGAGACCGTCACCACATATTGAGCACGAGGCGCGCCTCGTCGCTCATGCGCTCGGGCGACCACGGCGGCTCCCAGACGACCTTGACGTCGACCACGCCGACGCCGGGGACGCTGGCGACCGCGTTCTCGACCATGGTCGGCAGCTCGCCCGCAGCCGGGCAGTTCGGTGTCGTCAGCGTCATCTGCACGTCGACCGAACGGTCGTCCTTGATCTCGACCTTGTAGATCAGGCCGAGCTCGTAGATGTCGGCCGGGATTTCCGGATCAAATACGGTCTTGAGGCCCGCGATGATCTCGGTGGTCAGACGCTCGGTCTCCTCCGGCGGCAGCGCCGAATGGGTCTCCATCGGATTGGCTTTGATTTCGGCCGTGTCACTCATGCGAACAAATCCCGCGCCTTCAGAAGCGCTTGTGCCAGATGATCGACTTCTTCCCGCGTATTATACATGCCGAACGACGCCCGGCAGGTGGCGGTGACGTTGAACCGCTCTAAAAGCGGCATCACGCAATGGGTGCCGGCGCGCACTGCGATGCCCTGACGGTCGATCACGGTGGCGACGTCGTGGGCATGCGCGCCCTTGAGCTCGAAGGAGATCACCGGCCCCTTGCCGCGCGCAGTACCGATCAGCCGCAGCGAGTTGATCTCGCGGAGCCGGTCCTGGGCGTAGGTGACGAGATCGCGCTCGTGCGCGGCGATACGCTCCTTGCCGATCGAATTGACGTAATCGATGGCGGCACCGAGGCCGATCGCTTCGACGATGGGCGGGGTGCCAGCTTCGAACTTGTGCGGCGGGTCGCCATAGGTGACCCAGTCCTTCGCAACCTCGCGGATCATCTCGCCGCCACCGTTGAAGGGACGCATCGCGACAAGGTGCTCATGCTTGGCATAGAGCGCGCCGATACCGGTCGGGCCATAAATCTTGTGGCCGGTGAACGCGTAGAAATCGCAGTCGAGATCCTGCACGTCGACGGGCAGATGCACCGCGCCCTGCGCACCGTCGACCAGCACGGGGATGCCGCGATCGTGGGCCAGTCGCACCACCTCCTTTATAGGAACGAAGGTTCCGAGGGCGTTCGACATCTGGGTGATGGCGACAAGCTTGGTCTTCGGCGTCAGCAGCTTCTCGAACTCGTCGATCAGGAAGTTGCCTTCGTCATCGACGGGCGCCCATTTGATCACCGCGCCATGGCGCTCCCTGAGAAAATGCCAGGGCACAATGTTGGAATGGTGCTCCATGATCGAGAGGACGATTTCGTCGCCCTGCTCGATGTTCGGCTCGCCCCAGGACGACGCCACGAGGTTGATCGCTTCGGTGACGTTGCGGGTGAAGATGATCTCTTCTGTGCGGCGAGCATTGACGAATTGCGCGACTTTTGCCCGCGCGCCCTCATAGGCCTCCGTCGCCGCATTTGCGAGGTAATGCAGGCCGCGATGCACGTTAGCGTATTCGCTCGTATAGGCCTGCGTCATGCGGTCGAGCACGACGCCGGGCTTCTGCGCCGAGGCGGCGTTGTCGAGATAGACCAGCGGCTTGCCGTAGATCTGCATGGCGAGCGCGGGAAAATCCTGGCGCACGCGCGCAACGTCGTAGGCGCCGTTCTTGACCGCCGGATGCGTGCTCATGACCGGCGCTCCAGCCAGCGCTCGGCGATGCCGATCACGTGCTCGCGCAAGCCGTCGTCGGCGATTTGCTCGATCGCCTCGCCCACGAAGGCCTGGATCAGCAGCGCCTGGGCCTGCTTCTCCGGCAGGCCGCGCGCCTTCAGATAGAACAAGAGGCTGTCGTCCAGCGCACCGGCAGTGGCGCCGTGGCCGCAGGAGACGTCATCGGCAAAGATTTCCAGCTCGGGCTTGTTGTCGGCTTCCGCCTCGTCCGAGAGCAGCAGCGCGCGAGTCATCATCTTGCCGTCGGTCTTCTGCGCATCGGGGCGAACGATGATGCGCCCCTGGAATACCGAATGAGCGCGATCGTCGATCACGGCGCGAAAAGTCTCGCGGCTGACGCAGTTCGGCACGGCGTGGTCGACGACCAGTGTGGTGTCACCATGCTCGGTCTGCTTCAAAAGGTTGACACCGTTGACGGAGAGCTCGCTGCCCTCGCCCGCCAGTGTGATGAAGCCCTGCAAGCGGCTGACCGCCGCGCCACTGGTCATGTTGAAGAAGTTCAACTTCACATTGGCGCCGACCGTCACGAACTGCGAGGTGACGTTCACCGCGTCAGGCGCATCGTCCATCAGGCGAATGTGTGCAACATCGGCGTCGTCGCCAACCTTCACCACCACGGCATCGTTGACCTGGTAGGCCTTGCTACCTGCCGCAACGAAGGTTTCGACGATGGTGGCGCGAGCGCCCTTCCCGATCGCAACCTGCGAACGGGTGAAGCTCGAGGCGGAAGCCGCGGTTGCGATGTGGATGATCTGGATCGGCGCGGACAGCTGCGCGCCGTCAGCGATCGACAGCACGACGCCGTCGGTTGCCATGGCGGCGTTCAGCGCGATCACGGCATCGGTGGGCGCCGTGTTGAGGAGACCGGCATCGGTCTCCAGCGTCTCGCGCAGGGTCTTGAGGCTCGTCTCGGAGCCGAGCGCCTTCACGTCGGACAGATCGGCCGCGAACACGCCGTCGACCAGCACCAGCTTGCGGGCGCCCGCGATGGCATGCGCCTTCACCGCGTCCGCGGCGCGCGCCAGCGCGGCCGCGTCGGGGCTGGCCGCCAGCGGCAGGACCTCGCCGACCAGCGCGCGCAGATCCGTGTATTTCCATTCCTCGAGCCGGCGGTGCGGCAGGCCTAGCCGCTCATAATTCTCGAAGGCTTCGCGACGCGCCGCGATCACAGCAGGCGGACCCGGCAAGCGGCCTTCGACGCTGGCGAAGAGATCGCTCACCGCGCGGCCCTTTCCGGTCTTTGCCACAGCAACGTTCATTGCAAAATTCCTTACGCGGCGTCCTCGAACTGGGCATAGCCGGACGCTTCCAGCTCCAGTGCCAGCTCCTTGCCGCCGCTCTTCACGACGCGGCCCTTCGACATCACGTGCACGACGTCGGGCACGATGTAGTTCAGCAGCCGCTGATAGTGGGTGATGACGACCATGGCGCGCTTCGGCGAGCGCAGCGCGTTGACGCCGTCGGCCGCGATGCGCAGCGCGTCGATGTCGAGGCCGGAATCCATCTCGTCGAGGATGCACAGGCTGGGCTCGAACAGCGCCATCTGGAGCACCTCGTTGCGCTTCTTCTCGCCGCCGGAGAAGCCGACATTGACGCCGCGCTTGAGCATGTCCTGCGGGATGTTCAGCGACTTCGAGACCTCGCGGACCTTCTTCAAAAAGTCCGGCACCATCAGTTCGCTCTCGCCGCGAGCCTTGCGCTGGGCATTGAGTGCGGTACGGAGGAAATTCATGGTGGTAACACCGGGAATCTCGACCGGATACTGGAACGCCAGGAACACGCCTTTGGCGGCGCGCTCTTCGGGATCCATCTCCAGGAGATCCTCGCCCCTGAACAGGATCTGGCCGTCGGTGACCTCATAGCCGGGTTTGCCGGCGATGACATGGGAGAGCGTCGACTTGCCGGAGCCGTTCGGTCCCATGATGGCGTGCACCTCGCCCTCATTCACGGTCAGCGTCAGCCCGTGGAGGATCTCACGCTCCTCGACACGAACCTTCAGGTCTTTCACTTCAAGCAAAGGCATTGTTGGTGTCCAGTCTATTCAAATGAGGCATGGAGCGCCTAAGCGCACCGCGAGGGTCGGTGTTAACCGACCGACCCTTCAAGCGAGATCGAGATCAGCTTCTGCGCTTCCACCGCGAACTCCATCGGCAGCTGCTGAAGCACATCCTTGACGAAGCCGTTGACCACGAGGCCAACCGCCTCTTCCTGCGAGAGACCGCGCTGGATGCAGTAGAACAGCACGTCCTCGGAGATCTTCGACGTCGTCGCCTCGTGCTCGAACGTCGCCGAGGAGTTCTTCGCCTCGATGTACGGCACGGTGTGCGCGCCGCATTTGTCGCCGATCAGCAGGGAATCGCAGGCGGTGAAGTTGCGCGCGCCGGTGGCTTTCCGATGCGCGGTGACGAGCCCACGATAGGTGTTCTGCGACTTGCCGGCGGCGATGCCCTTGGAGATGATGCGGCTCGACGTGTTCTTGCCGAGGTGGATCATCTTGGTGCCCGAATCGACCTGCTGGAAGCCGTTCGAGATCGCGATCGAGTAGAACTCGCCCCGCGAATTGTCGCCGCGCAGGATGCAGCTCGGATATTTCCAGGTGATCGCCGAGCCCGTCTCGACCTGGGTCCAGGAGATCTTTGAATTGGCACCGCGACAGTCGCCACGCTTGGTGACGAAATTGTAGATGCCGCCCTTGCCTTCCGAATTGCCCGGATACCAGTTCTGCACCGTCGAGTATTTGATCTCGGCGTCGTCGAGCGCGACGAGCTCGACCACGGCCGCGTGCAGCTGGTTCTCGTCGCGCTGCGGCGCAGTGCAGCCCTCGAGATAGGAGACGTAGGAGCCCTTGTCCGCGATGATCAGCGTGCGCTCGAACTGACCCGTGTTGCGCTCGTTGATGCGGAAATAGGTCGACAGCTCCATCGGGCAGCGCACGCCGGGCGGCACGTAGACGAACGAGCCGTCCGAGAACACCGCCGAGTTCAGCGTCGCGTAGAAATTGTCCGAGGTGGGCACCACGGTGCCGAGATACTTCTGCACCAGCTCGGGATGCTCGCGGATCGCCTCCGAGATCGGCATGAAAATCACGCCGGCCTTCTTCAGCTCCGCCTTGAACGTGGTCGCAACCGACACCGAATCGAAGACCGCGTCGACCGCGATCTTACGGCGGGCCGGATCTTCCTCGCCAACCTTCGGCTCGACGCCTTCGAGCATGGCGACTTCCCGCAGGGGAATGCCGAGCTTTTCGTAGGTCTTCAGGATCTCCGGATCGATCTCATCGAGGGAGCTGACCGTCTTCTTCGGCTTCGGCGCCGCGTAGTAATAGAGGTCCTGGAAGTCGATCTTGGGATAATCGACCCGCGCCCAGGTCGGCTCGGTCATGGTCAGCCAGCGCCGATAGGCTTCCAGCCGCCACTGGAGCATCCAGGCGGGTTCATTCTTTTTTTGCGAGATGAACTCTACGGTCTCTTCCGATAGCCCCTTGGGGGCTTTCTCGGAGTCGATCAGGGTCTCAAACCCATAACGATATTGGTCGACGTCGATGCGCTTCACGCGCTCGACCGTCTCTTGTACGGCTGGCATTCCATCCTCCGCTCGCGGTTTCAAGGACCGCGGTGGATCAAACTCGGACGAGTATTACGTTTATTACGATGTTCTCTGGCGGAAAGCACGCGCCTAGAATCGTTCAAGCTGTGTTTCGTCGCCTAGCTCTTAAGTAGGTTATTACCGAGCTTTCGCCAAGCCTCCAACGCCCTATTGATCTCTTCCAGTTCCGTGGACCAGCCAAGACTGAGGCGCACCGCTCCTTGGGCCACCATGGGATCGTACCCCATGGCGGAGAGCACGTGGGAGGGCTGGACCTTTCCCGATGAGCAGGCCGAACCTGACGACACGGCGACGCCTGCAAGGTCGAAGCCGATCACAGCAGTCTCGGCCTTCAGCCCTGGTGCGGTGAAAAGTACGGTATTTGGCAACCGCTCCACATCGTCGGCGAGGATTGTCGCCCCGGCCGTGGCGCGAAGCCCATTTTCCAAATGATCTCTGAGGGTTGCCATTCGTTTCAGATCCTCCGGCAGAGTCTGAAGCGCCCGTCTGACCGCCGCGCCAAAGCCGGCGATCCCCGCGACATTCTCGGTGCCCGCCCGGCGGTTGAGCTCCTGCCCGCCCCCCCGCAGGACCGGCGCCAGACCGGCGAGCCCTTCTGCCATGACCAGCGCGCCAACTCCCTTGGGGCCACCGATCTTGTGCGCAGAAAAGGTCGCAAGGTCTGCACCCACAGCCTTGATATCGAACCGAATTTTGCCAAGCGCCTGGATCCCATCGACATGCAGGAGACCGCCGGCCTCATGAACGATCCGCGCAGCCTCAGCGACAGGCTGAAGCGCGCCCGTCTCGTTGTTCGCGGCCATGATGGAGACTAGCGCCGGCGGGCCAGCGTTGAGCTGGGCCCGCAGATCGTCGAGATTGACGACACCGGAGCGCGTTACCCGTATCCGTCGGATCTTATCCGCCGGGAACCGGCCGCCCGCCAGCACCGAGGCATGCTCGACCGCGGAGACCAGCAGTCGCTCGACGGGTCCGCCGGACGGCCCCCGCAGGCCGGGCGACAGCGCCAGCGCATTGGCCTCGGTTCCAGAGGATGTGAAGACGACGTTGCGTGGCTGAGCGCCGGCCGCCAGCCCCAGCGCGGCACGCGCCTCCTCGATCAGCCGTCGTGCCTCCCGCCCCTCGGCATGGAGGGAGGATGGATTACCGATCAGGTCGTATGCAGCCAGCATCGCTGCCCGCGCCTCAGCGCGGAGCGGCGTGGTCGCGTTCCAATCGAGATAGACGCGGGTCGGCATTGAGTAATATATTACCTCACATCGCAGACGGCGTTGCGCCATCTCGACATGGGCCGCGGGCACGCCCTTGGCAACCATGATTTGCGAATGTGCGGCCACAGCTGGCGCGGCCGTGACGCGCTAACGTCTTGAACCCGTTGGCTGATGTTCAAGATGCTTGCTTTTTGACCCTCAGCCTATGTTAGAACGCGCAGCGTCAAGTCACCGCGCGCCGTCAGCGCATCACCGCTGCGCGCGCCTCCTCGCCCTTCATTCGCGCTTTCGTCGGCATCTGCCGATGAGGCCACAATCGGTTGATTGCCGAGGTCGTCTCCAGGAAATCAATCAAGAGATCATCGATGCCCGAAGTTATATTTACCGGCCCCGCTGGCCGTCTCGAAGGCCGCTACCACCCGGCCAAGCAGAAGAACGCGCCGATCGCGATGATCCTGCATCCTCATCCGCAGTTCCACGGCACGATGAACCATCAGATCGTGTACCAGTGCTACTACGCCTTCGCGCATCGCGGCTTCTCCGTGCTGCGCTTCAATTTCCGCGGCGTCGGCCGCAGTCAGGGCTCGTTCGACCATGGCACCGGCGAATTGTCGGATGCGGCGGCAGCGCTCGATTGGGCGCAGACCATCAATCCCGAGGCGCGCGCCTGCTGGGTCGCCGGCTTCTCCTTCGGCGCCTGGATCGGCATGCAGCTGCTGATGCGCCGCCCGGAGGTCGAAGGCTTCATCTCGATCGCGCCGCCGGCCAACCTCTACGACTTCTCGTTCCTTGCGCCCTGCCCGTCCTCGGGCCTGATCGTGCATGGCGAAAAGGATGCCGTGGTGCCCCCTAAGGATGTCAACACCCTGGTCGAGAAGCTGAAGACGCAGAAGGGCATCGTGATCGACCAGCAGGTCATTCCCGGCGCCAATCACTTCTTCGACGCCAAGCTCGAGCCGCTGATGGAAACCATCACCGCCTATCTCGACATGCGCCTCGCCAACGTGCGCTGAGGCCTTCCGGCGTAGACGTGTTCGTGGCATGGCTGCGGACCGTCAACGCTGGGGATTGCGAGCGATGAAGGCGTATCTGGTTCTTGACCTGTCGGTGAACGACCACGTCGGCTTCAAGACTTACATCGCTGAAATCCCGGCATTTATTGCTAAGCATTCAGGGCGGTACATCGTGCGCGGCGTCGAGCCGACCACGATCGAAGGCGACTGGGCGCCCGAGCGCCTCGTCATCATCGAATTTGCGGAGCGCGAGAAGGCGCAAGCGTTCCTCGACGATCCCGACATTCAGGATCTCTTCAGGGTGCGGCACGCAACGACGACAAGCAGGCTGCTGCTTGCCGACGGTTGCACCTGATCAGTATGGGCTGACTACGCCAGCTTGAGCGCGACGATCCCCGTCAGCACGAGTGCGATGCCCGCAAGCTTCACCGCGCTCAAGGTCTCGCCGAACAGCACGACGCCCATCAGGAACGTGCCGGCCGCGCCAATGCCGGTCCACACCGAATAGGCAACGCCGACCTCGAGCACCTTCAAGGCACGCCCGAGCAGGAAGACGAAGGCAGCGAGCAGCACGAGCGAGGCGATGCTCCAGCCTGCGCGCGTATATCCTTCCGCATATTTCATTGCGATCGCCCAGCCGACATCAAGCGCGCCGGCGATCACCAGCATGAGCCAGGCCGTGGACTGCGACATCGGCGTAGCCTCAGGCCGCGAGCTTCAAGAGATGCGCGTCGTGGCGCACCAGGAAGGCCCGCAGCAATTGCGGATAGTCCGCGCCGACCGCAGAGCGCACGCTCGGACGCTTCGCAAGCTCGGCCCGCCACGCGCGGACCTTGGGCAGATCGTTGAAGATTCCGAGCTCAATCAATTCATCGAACACGTCGAAATAGCGAAAGATCGGGGCAAATACTGCATCCACGAGGCTGAATGCGTCGCCCGCGAAGTACGGCCCTGCGCCAAGCGCGGCTTCCACGCGTGCGAATTTGGCCGCGAGCGCCTCGCGCTTGCTCTCGAATGTCGCCGGATCGGTCGTCGTCTCCAGCCCCCAGAGGTCGCCAAGGATCGCCGAGCCGAACTCCATCCAAGCGCGATGCTCGGCACGTTTCAGCGCATCCGCCGGATGCAGCTTCGCACCGCCTTGCGTGTCTTCGATGTACTCGCAGATCACGTTGCTCTCAAACAACGCCACCTCGCCCTTGTCTGTCGCAACCACCAGCACCGGCACCTTGCCGAGCGGCGACAATTTCAAGAACCAGTCCGGCTTGTCAGCGAGATCGATATCGATCCGCTCGAACGGCACGCCCTTCTCCTTGAGCGCGATCACGGCGCGCTGCACATAGGGGCACAGTTTGTGGCTGATCAGTTTGAGCGGAGCGGTCATAACGGCGATCCCGACAGTTAGATGCAATTGCATCTATGTAGATGCACTTGCATGCACATGTCAAGATCAATGCACCTCCGTCAACTGCCTGTGATCTTCAAGGCCGCGCAATCACCCCACCCGTCATCGGTATCGGCACGCCCGTCGTTGCCGGATAGGATAGCGGCAAGCCCTTGAGGCCGCGCGCGGCAAGGAAACCGAAGGCCTGCGCCTCGATAGCGTCGGCGGCCCAGCCGAGCGTCTCCGCGGCCTCGACCGTGGCCGAGCCCACCCGCTCGCGGAGCATCCGCAGCATGGTGAGGTTGCGGGCCCCGCCCCCGCAGACGATCCAGCTGCGCGGCCGTCGCGGCAGCAGCGGGATGATGCGGGCGATCGCCGCCGCAGTGAACGCGGTCAGCGTCGCGGCGCCGTCGGCCGGTGGCATGTCGCCGAGCTTCAGCGCGGCAAAGTCGTTGCGGTCGAGCGACTTTGGCGGCGGCGCTGCGAAGAACGGCTGCGCCAGTGCCCGCGCGATCCAGGCCTCATCAGCCTTGCCGAGCGCGGCGAACTTTCCCTCCGCGTCGAACGCCTGGTTCATAGCGCGGTACATGAAGTCGTCGAGCAGCGCATTGCCGGGCCCGGTGTCGCAGGCGATCAGCGTGTCGCC
This sequence comes from Bradyrhizobium sp. 159, assembly GCF_023073795.1. NCBI lineage: Bacteria > Pseudomonadati > Pseudomonadota > Alphaproteobacteria > Hyphomicrobiales > Nitrobacteraceae > Bradyrhizobium > Bradyrhizobium sp. 159. The sequence continues at coordinate 94,123 of NZ_JADPKE010000050.1, forward strand.
GCCGTCGATATAGGTGATGTTGGAGACGCCGCCGATGTTGATCACCGCGATCGGGCCCTCGCGCTCCAGCGAATTGGCGAGCGCCCGATGATAGACCGGCACGAGCGGCGCGCCCTGCCCGCCGGCATCGACGTCGGCGGCGCGGAAATCATACATGACCGGGATATGAATCGCCTTGGCCAGCGCCGGCCCATCGCCGATCTGCACCGTCAGCCGCTGTTCGGGCCGGTGCAGCACGGTCTGGCCGTGGAAGCCGACGATGTCGATGTCCTCCGGCCTCATCCGGTTCTGCGCGACGAAAGCGGCGACCGCCTCGGCATGGGCCTGCGTCACTGCGCGCTCAGCCTCGGCCAGGATCCCAGGCCGGGCATCACGTTGCCGTAGGTGCACGGCCTCGGAGAGCGCCTGGCGCAGCAGGTAGCGCTCGACCGGACCATAGGGCCGGTAGCCGGTCGGTCCGAACGCCTTGACGTGCTTTCCGTCGGTTTCGATCAGCGCGACATCCACCCCGTCCAGCGAGGTGCCGCTCATCAGACCGAGTGCCGTCAACATCATGGACCAGCGTCCTCAAAGGCCCACCCTGGCATGCCGATCTTGTGCCAGAGGGACACATCTTATAATGCCACTGCGCCAAGTGGCGGGTGGCAATCGAGTTCCCACGCAAGACCCTTAAATTGCTCCCAAAACAGTAAACCAAGAATTGTCAGGCACGCCGACAAATGACTGCATTCAAATCGGATTTCCTCAACACCCTGCAGGAACGTGGGTTCATCCACCAGTGCTCCGATTTCGAGGGGCTGGACGCGCTCGCCGCTAGGGGCGAGGCGACCGCCTATGTCGGCTACGATTGCACCGCCCCCTCGCTACATATCGGCAACTATCTGACCATGATGATGCTGCACTGGCTGCAGCAATCCGGCAACAAGCCGATCACGCTGATGGGCGGCGGCACCACCATGGTCGGCGATCCCTCCGGCAAGGACGAGACGCGCGCGATGCGCACGGTCGCCGAGATCGAGGCGAACAAGGCCTCGATCCGCGGCGTGTTCGCCAAGGTGCTGCGCTATGGCGAAGGCAAGAGCGACGCTGTCATGCTCGACAACGCCGAGTGGTTGACCAAGCTGAACTGGATCGAGATGCTGCGCGACGTCGGCCGGCATTTCTCGGTCAACCGTATGCTGACCATGGACTCCGTGCGGCTGCGCCTTGAGCGCGAGCAGGAGATGAGCTTCATCGAGTTCAACTACATGGTCTGCCAGGCCTACGACTTCGTCGAGCTCGCCAAGCGCACCGGTTGCCGCCTCCAGATGGGCGGCTCGGACCAGTGGGGCAACATCATCATGGGCGTCGATCTCGGCCGCCGCATGGGCACGCACCAGCTGTTCGCGCTGACGACGCCGCTGCTGACGACCGCGTCCGGCGCCAAGATGGGCAAGACCGCGCAAGGCGCGGTCTGGCTCAACGCCGACCAGTTCTCGCCGTATGATTTCTGGCAGTACTGGCGCAACACCGAGGATGCCGACGTCGGCAAATTCCTGAAATTGTTCACGACGCTGCCGATAAGCGAGATCAAGAAGCTCGAGGCGCTCGGCGGCGCGGAGATCAACGAGGCCAAGAAGGTGCTCGCCACCGAAGCGACCGCGCTGCTGCACGGCCGCGATGCCGCGAACGAGGCGGCAGAGACCGCGCGCCGCACCTTTGAGGAAGGTGCGCTCGCCGAAAGCCTGCCGACGGTGGAAATTCCGCGTGGCGAGCTCGACGATGGTCTCGGCGTGCTCAACGCCTTCGTTCGGGCGGGCTTGGTTGCCTCAAACGGCGAAGCCCGCCGCCAGATCAAGGGGGGCGGCCTGCGCATCAACGACGCCCCCGTCACCGACGAGAAGATGGCACTCTCGGTGGCCAATCTGACACCGGAAGGCGTGATCAAGCTGTCGTTCGGCAAGAAGAAGCACGTCCTCATCAAGCCTGCATAGGCGTATGAGCTTTTCGCTGCTTGTCAGGGCGCGGCGAAGCGCGCTCCTTGACCGGCAATGGACCAGAACACGCCCAGGCAGGCCGAGGACCGCGCAGCGGCTGCGCCGGGAGGTGCCGTGCGGACCGCGCTCGTCGTGCTCGCGCTGTGTTTCGCGCTGGCTGTCCTTGGCCGCGGCCTCAGCGAGAGCTTCACCGTCTTCCTCAAGCCCATCTCCGAAAGCTTTGGCTGGGATCGCGCGCAGGTCGTCTCGATCTATTCGCTGACCTGGCTCGTCAGCGGACTGACCGCGCCTCTGGTCGGGCGGCTATTCGACCATTCCGGTCCCCGCGTCGTCTACGCGCTCGGACTGTTCCTGCTCGGCTCGGCCTTCCTGATTGCGGGCCATGCGCAAGCGCTCTGGCAATTCCAGCTCTCGATCGGACTGTGTGTCGGGATCGGGGTCGCCTTCATCGGCAACGTGCCGAATTCGATTCTGCTCGGCCGCTGGTTCGGGCCGCGGCTGCCGACCGCGATGGCCGTGGTTTATTCGGCAATGGGCGGCGGCGTGCTGGCGCTGCTGCCGGCCTCGCAGCTCCTGATCGATCACATCGGCTGGCGCGAGACCTATCAGCTGTTCGGCTTCGCTGCGCTGGGCCTGCTGGTGCCGCTCATGCTGCTGCCATGGCCGCTGTTCGCTGCCGGCTCGCCGCACGTGACCAAGAAGACCGATCCAGATTTCGTGGACAACGGCTGGACGCTTGTTGGCGCCATGCGCCATCACGCCTTCTGGGCGCTGTTCTCGACCTTCTTCTTCACCGCGGTCGGCATGTACGCGATCGCGGCGCAGATCGTGGCCTATCTGATCGATGCCGGTTTCCCGCCGCTTCAGGCCGCGACTGCCTGGGGCTTCTCCGGCGTCGTGCTGGTGTTCGGGATGTTGGGGATCTCCGCGCTCGACGGGCTGATCGGGCGCCGGCCGTCGGTGCTGCTGAGCTACGCGATCTCGATGCTCGGCATCTTCCTGCTCTGGCTCTTGCAGTATTATCCGAACATCATCCTGCTCACCGGTTTCGTCGTCTGCTTCGGCAGCATGATGGGCTCGCGCGGGCCGCTGATCACCGCAACCGCGATGAAAATCTTCCAGGGAAAACGGGTGGGCACCATCTATGGCACCATCTCGATCGGCAGTGGCCTCGGCTCAGCATTCGGCTCCTGGAGCGGCGGCCTGATCCATGACGCGACCCATGGCTACAACGCGCTGCTCGCCTTCGCACTTGCGAGTGTGGTGCTCGGGATGATTCCATTCCTGGTCGTGCCTGCCTTGCGACGGTAGGTTTCCCAGGGGTAACTTGAGTTCGTTTGCGTCACCGGAAAATTACGGATGGGCACGACGCCAACACAGGAAAAAATGCGGATCGCGCGCGACTGAGGGCGGAGCCTGCGGTGTTTTGTCCGACATGACGAAAATGTCAGCGCGGAATTGATCCTGATGGCTTGCGAGGCGGAATCGAATACGGTCCAAGTCGCGCATTGGATGGAGGGCACAAACCAATGAACTTTCCCTATCTCACTCGCTTTCAACCGGTTCTCCTGAGCCTGTTTCGCTTCATCACCGGCCTCTTGCTGTTCCAGTACGGCGTTGCGAAGATCTTCAAGTTTCCGGTGCTTCCTTACTTCGCCAACATCCCGCCGCTGATCTGGACGGCAGGCGCGATCGAGCTGGTGCTCGGTGCGCTCCTGATGCTCGGTCTGTTCACCCGCCTCGCGGCTTTCATTCTCTCGGGTGAGATGGCCTTCGCCTACTTCATGGGCCACATGTTCAAGGGCGAAACGCCGGTGTTCCTGCCGCTGCTCAACGGCGGCACCGCCGCCATCCTGTTCTGCTTCGCCTGCCTCTACCTCTCGGCAGCCGGCGGCGGGTCGGTCAGCGTCGATGCGGCGATGGGCAAGGAAAGCGATTCGACCGGCGGCGCCTACGCGCGGCGCTGACGCGCTCGCGGATTCGAAGGAAAAACAGGGCACCGGCGCATTTGCCGGTGCCGGCTCAACGCGCGCCCAGCACGTTCCAGATGACAACGAGAGCCGCCACGAGCAGCACCGACATGATGATGCGGTGAACGAATCGACTCATCGCTGTCCCGGCAAGGCTCGGCCACACCAAAATCCAGCATCAATTCTTCCCGCGATTGGATGCGCCATGCGCAGGCGCGGCGCGTTTGCGCATGCGACTGCGAACGCCGCATGCATGGCAGCGCGTTGCCCGCGTCCGTTCATGATTGGTAAGAACTTCATGCTACCGACGCGAGCAATAACCACCATTCGTTGAGACCGTGATGCAACTGCTCAGTCATCTGAAGATCCGCACCAAGCTTGCCAGCATGGTCTGCCTCGCGGCGCTCACGGTCACGGCCATCATCGGGGTATCGGCCGTGCTGAGCAAGGGCCGCATGATGGAGGACCGCGTCCAGCAGATGCGGACGGCGGTGGAGCTCCTCTATAATTACGCGCAATCGCTCCAGGACGAGGTGACAGCCGGCAAGCTTACGCAAGCCGAGGCCAAGAGCTTGTTCCACCAACGCGGCCGCCGCATGAGCTTTAACGGCGGCCAGGGCTACCCGGTGGTCTATAATCAGGACACCTCCCTGGTCGTGAACGGCGCCAATCAGCAGCTCGAAGGCAAGATCACCGGCGCCAAGGATTCCAACGGCGTGTTGATTGCCGACGCCATCATCAGGGCCGGCACCGACACCGCGCAGGGTGGCGTGACCTCCTATCTCTATCCCCGCCCCGGCCAGACCGAGCCGGTCCGCAAGACCGTGTTCGCGCGCAGATTCGAGCCCTGGAACGTGACCATCAGCTACGGACTCTACGTCGACGACATCGACGCCGACGTGCGCGCGCTGACGCTGGAGCTCGCCGCCATCGGCGTCGGCCTGATGCTGCTGATGGCGATGCTGTCCTGGCTGATCGCCCGCGACGTGCTCGCCGCGCTGGACCGCCAGAAGAACCGCATGCAGCAGATTTCGGAAGGCGCCATCGACAAGGCGGTCGAAGAGACCGACCGCGGCGACGAGATCGGCCGCATGGCCGAGACGCTCGAAGTGCTCCGGCAAACCGCGCTGACCGCGCGTAACCTGGAGGCCGAGCAGGTCGCCACCAAGACCCGTAGCGAGCAGGAGAAACGCGATGCCTTGATCGCGCTTGCCGACCGCTTCGATGCGTCCGTCGGCCGGCTGGTCGGGCTGATGGCTTCGGGCTCCGGCGAGCTCGAGGCGACCGCCAAGTCGATGTCCTCCACCGCCGAAGGCACCAACCGCCGCGCCGCCGTGGTCGGCTCGGCCGCTACGGAGGCCAGCCAGCGCGTCCAGACCGTCGCGGCCGCCGCCGAAGAGCTCTCCTCTTCCATCACCGAGATCAGCCGTCAGGTCGCGCAGTCCGCCGAAGTCACCGGACGCGCGGTGGACAGTGCGCGCCGCACCGACACGATCGTGCGCGCGTTGTCCGATGGTGCCCAGCAGATCGAGCACGTCGCCGAGCTGATCTCCAGCATCGCGGCACAGACCAATTTGCTCGCGCTCAACGCCACTATCGAGGCTGCACGCGCAGGCGAAGCCGGCCGTGGCTTTGCCGTGGTCGCCTCCGAGGTGAAGTCGCTCGCGAGCCAGACCGCGGAAGCCACCCGCGAGATCGGGGACAAGATCGCCCAGATCCAGGGCGCGACCAAAGAAGCGGTGGACGCAATCGGCGGCATCACCGCCACCATCGAGGAGGTCAGTCGCATCGCGACCTCGATCGGCGCGGCCATCGAGGAGCAAGGTGCCGCCACCGCCGAGATCGCCCGCAGCGTGTCGCAGACCGCAGAAGCGACCCAGGAGGTCACGACCAATATCAGCGCCGTTAGCACGGCTGCGAACGAGACCGGCAACGCTGCCGGCATGGTGCTCGCGGCCGCCTCGAGCCTCTCCAAGCAGGCAGAACAGCTCTCGGGCGAGGTCGGCACGTTCCTGGCCGGCGTGCGCGCGGCGTAAGTTTCCGACCACCACATGCGTCATGCCCGGGACAAGCCCGGGCATGACGGACTCTTGAGTCCCGCTTCTATCGCCGCGCCAGGCTGCAACCGCTCGACAGCTGCCGCGTCGATCCGGTCGACCCGTCGTTCGATTGCGACTGGAATTCCTCGAATGGCGAGTTCTGCTTGCCAGTGTTGAACTCGAAGATCTTGCGGAACAGGCCCGGCGCCATCGCCGAGATCGGATTGACGCGCATCACGGGCGCGGCCGGGGTGCCGACGACCTCGTAGGTCACGCCGATCAGCCCCTCGTTGTTGCCGCCGCCGAGGAAGATGCCGAACAACGGGATCTGGCCGAAGATGTTGTTGACGCCATACATCGGCACGAAGGTGCCGCTCATGCACACCTGGTTGCCGGGATAGTCAATCGAGCCCTCGATGGTGGCGCCGATCATCGGTCCCTTGACGACGCCGTCACGGATCGTGAGCGCGCCATTCTGACGGGTGAACTCGGCGCGGAGCGCGCTGAAGGAGACGCCGTTGCCGGTGCCGTTGGGCGCGCCGGCAGCAACGCGCTCGAGCTGCGCCTCGCCCTTGACTGTGAAGTCGCGCACGTTGATGAGACCCTCGCGCGACGTGTTCGGCTCGGATGTCGGCGGCTCCATCGCCACCACCATCTGGCCGCCGACCGCCTTGGTATAGGTATCGGTGAAGCGCAGCAGCGCGCCGGCATCGTTGGTCTGGAGATAGATCACTTCACGGCTGCCCTGCGCCCGCCCACCGCGCAAATCGGCCGCCACCGGCGTATCACGGCCGATCTTGCCACTCAGCGTGAAGGCTTTGACGGCGCCGTTGCGTTTCGACATCTTGGCATCGACGCTGCGCATCGCCTCGCCGTTGAAGCCGGCGACGGCGCCGAGCTTCACGTCGATGTCGAAATCGATGTTCTTCAGCTTGTTCTTGGCATCGTCCTTGGAATTGCCTGAGATCGCCGACTTCAGGAAACCGCGGCCATCGAACACGTCGCCGCGCATGGTGCCGCGCACCACGCCGTCCTGGCTGCGCTCCACCTTCAACGAGGCCTTGTCGCCGTCGGAGGGCGAATAGGTCGGGAAGTTTGCGTTGATGAGGTCGCCATTCGCATCGATCTCGAGCGAGCCCTTGATCGAGGCGCCACCGCCCTCGATGACGATGTCCTCGAAACGCGTCGATTGCGCCGCCGGCACCACTTTGAAGCTGGCCTTGCCGGACTTGCCCGGCAGCTTGACCCAGCCGGGCAAGATGTTGTCGAGCTTCACCGAGGTCAGGTCGGCCTCGACGCCGAGCTTCGTCGTCTGATCCGCGCCGCTCGCGATCTTGCCCGACAGCTTGATCGGCAACGATCCACTCACGGCAGGGCTGAGATCGAACCCCAGGCGCGCGCGGCTGGCATCGTCCAGCGTCGCCTGCAATCTGACCTCCGCGTCGCCCTCGGCCGGCTTGCGATAGTCGAGCGAGGCGGCCTGCCCGTTGATCTTGACGTCTCCCTTGACTTGATAGCCCTGGTTGCTCGCGATGATCTTGAGGTTGTTGGCCTCCAGCTTCTGGTTCATCACCAGCTTGTCGGCGGCAAAGCCGTTGAGTTCGGCTGTCACGGCATAGGTGGTGTCGGCCCTGGTCAGCTCGCCCTTGACCGGCATGCCGAGCTGGATGTTCGCCGAGAACGTCCCCTTGCTGGTATTGGGATCGACGACGGTCGAAGACAGATCGCTCAGGCGATCATTGGAGAGCATTTCGGCCGCCGCGGGCACCGGTCCGTCGACGCGAAATCTCGTGCGCGACGGCGACGGCTTGGGCGCCATGTCCGGCACCTCGAAAGTGAAGTCGGAGATCGTGATCTTGCGGCCGGCGGGCGTATCGGCAATGCCCTGCCCGATGTTCACGGTCGCAGTGCGGCCGGTCACGCGCGCCTTCAGATCGGCATCGTGCACCACCGGCATGCCGTCCACCGGACGCACCGCGACACCGCTTGCCACGATGTTGACCGACAGGCCGTCATCGGGGATGGGAGGCCCCTTGCGCGGAAGGTTCTTCACCGGCGAGTTGACGCCGATCTCGATCCGCTGGAGCGTGCCGCGCTCGATCCGCTCGATCACCCATTCACGCAGCTCGGGAACAATCAATGTGGGCCACATCCGCTTCAGCGCGGAGGCCGACATCGGCGTTCCCGCAAAGCCGAGCGTCAGCCGCGGCTCGCCCGAATAGTCGATGGCACCGGTGCCGGCGACACCGATCTCGCCATTGCTGATATCGGCCTGCGTCAGCAAGAGGCGCTTGTGGTCAGTGTCGAAACGGAAACCGATCGCAATACGGTTGAAGACGAGCGGCGGCTCGTTGTCGATGCCACCAAGCAGGATTGAGCCGCCACTGAAGCCGAGCTGCCAGTCATTGGTGGCGCCATTCGGTGGCTCGAGATGCCCCAGCAGGGTCAGGCGGTTGGCGCCGGAGAGAATTTTGAACGGAGCGACCAGCACCCGCCGGTTCGCGTCCCACTCGACGTTGATCTCGGCCGAGTCGATCGCCATCGGATAATCGGGCGTGTCGGTGTCAATGATGTTGCCCGCGCCGACCGCAATCTTGCCGCGGAAGTAGGTCGGCACCCCGTCGCGGCCGAGTTCGCCCTTCAGCTCGCCCGTCAGCGGCAGGTCCGCGGTATAGGTGAGATCCTTGACCCGCAGCGCCAAGAGGATGTTGGAGGTCGAGACCTTGTCGGCGCGGATGTCGACCGAGCGCACGCCGTTCTCGGCCGGCCCGATCGTGGCGCGCAGCATCCACGGGCGCGCGCCCTCCTCGCCGAGGCTGAGCGCGACGCCGCCACTGCTCGGGCGGCGCAGGCTGAGCGTGATGTTCTCGAACGACCATCTGCTGCCGCGCTGCTGGTCGTCGACGATCAGATTGCCGTTCTTCAGACCGATCTCGTTGAGGTTCTGGCCGTCAAGGCCGGTCATGCTCAGACTATCGAGCCAATCGAGGCCCTGAAGAATTCCGCTCTGTGCGGTCGCCTGGGGAGCAGCCTGGGATGGGTCCGGGCCCGCAGGCGCTGTGGCGAATGGCGGCGGCGGGACGCCATTGCGTGGGAATGTCGGCGGCAAGCCTGCCTCTTTCTTGGAGGCCACGCCGGTTGCCAGCGGCTTTGCGGTATCGCCGGCCGAGACCGTGACGGTGCCGTCAGGTGCGATGCGGATCGCGAGCTCGGCATCGACGAGATTGAGGCTTTCTGCGCGCAGGCGCCCCATGAGGAGACCCGTACCCGACAGCTTGACCTCGGCCTTCGGCGCACTGGCGACGATGGCGTGATCGCGGTCGCGGACGACGATGTCACGGATGCGGACGGCGATCCGGACCCGCCCCGCCCGCTCGATCTGGGTGCCGCCCACCTCTACGGTGTTGCCGTGGCCGATATTGTCCTCGATGGCGGCTGCCAGCCACGGCGTTGCAATGTCGAGATTGATGGGACCGGCGCCGAGCCGCCACCACAGCGTGCCGAAACAGCCGACGAAAATGACGACGAGGACGCCAACGACGACGGCCAGCCGCTTCAGCCAGCGGCCGCCGCCCAGCCAGCGACGCAAAGATCCAAACCCGTCACCGAGGCGATGGAAACCCGAATTGGAACGCGATAACAGCCGGCGCGCGCGATGGCCCGCCGCCTCCTCCTGATCCGGATCCCAATCGGCGTCATCCCATTCCTGCGGCTGTGATTGACCGCCGCGCCGATCGAAGTCCCGCGTGTAATCCTGGGGCGACTTATTCCTTGCCATTGCCTCTCGATACAGGCGTCCATCGTCGGATTGAGCGCCGCCGGGACCGCAGCCGTCGATGGGGAGCGAAGGCCCCTGCGCCGGCAATGCCGCCGTACTTCGAATATTCCTGCTGTTCGTCATTTCGCCCCGGCAGCGCGTTCAACGAGCAGTGGGGTGGTGCGTGGAATTCCTTGTAACCATACTCCGGCGTCGTCAGACTTGCCCAGCCGAGGGCGCGATTCCGGCACACCGGACGAGAGCTGCAATACCGCTTTGGTTGACCTGCCGAAAGCGACGAAAGGAAGGCGTATGTCCAAGAAATCCCAAAAGAAATCGTCCAAAACGCCCTCCGGCAGTCCGACGGCTAAAAAGAAGACCCTGAAAACGCGGGCAGCGACTCAAACAAGGTCCGCGAAAACACAGCGGACGCCGGCGAGCAAATCAACCAAGACCGTAGCAAAAGCAGGATCGCATAAGGCCGCCTCGAAACAGTTAAATTCTTCCAAGTCGCCCGCGGCGGCGAAGGTCGCCTTGACCGAGGGCCAGAAGGCTCCGGCCTTCCGTCTGCCCCGCGACGGCGGCGATGTGGTCACGCTGGCGGACTATGCCGGGCAAAAGCTGGTGCTGTTCTTCTACCCCCGCGCCGACACGCCCGGTTGTACCAGGGAGGCCATCGACTTCACCCGGCTGGCGGACGCCTTCACGGCTGCCGGCACGGCCGTGCTCGGCATCTCCGCGGATCCGTTAAGGCCCAGGAAAAGTTCCGCGACAAGCACAAGCTCACCATTCCACTCGTCTCGGACGAGACGCACGAGATGCTGGAGGCCTACGGCGCCTGGGGCGAAAAGTCCATGTATGGCAAGAGTTTCCTCGGAATTCTTCGCACCACGGTGCTGGTCGGGAGCGATGGCAAGGTGGCCCGGATCTGGCGCAAGGTCCGGGTCGACGGCCATGCCGATGAGGTCCTGGAAGCGGCAAGAAGTCTTTAACCAGTCCTTTAAATTCGAATGTTCCCGTTTCCGGAAAATTAACCATGACCGGCCCAGATTGCTGCGGCAATTAGGCCGTACGGACTCATCCGACCGGCGCGGGAGTGCCGATGTCGAAAAGTTCTGCCCAATACTCGCAGTACCCCCAACATCATCCTCACCACCACGGACGGGCCTTCCATCGCCATCCAGCCGCCCCAGCGGCGGCGGTTGCGATTCCCCTTCCCGCGACCGACGACGCCTACACCATCGTCCATGCCGGCAAGCAAGTCCGCTTCGGACCCGTGGTGTTCTGGATCGTGGTCGGCACGGTCGTGCTGCTCGGACTGTGGTCGGCCGCCACCGCCACCTACTTCGCCTTCCGCGACGACGTCCTGACCCGGCTGATCGCCCGCCAGGCCGAGATGCAGTACGCCTATGAAGACCGTATCGCCGAGCTGCGCGCCAAGGTTGACCGCACCACCAGCCGGCAGCTGCTCGACCAGGAGCAGTTCGATCAGAAGCTCGACCAGATCATGAAGCGCCAGACGGCGCTGGAATCCCGGGCGACGGCGCTCGGCGCCATGCCCGACGTGACCGGGTCGATCCCGCGCTCGACACCGCAGCGTGGTGACGCCGGCCAGAACGCAACCCAGGGCACGCCGAAGCCGTCGCCGATCAGCGACACCGTGATCTTCGTGGCGCCGCCGGATCGCGAAGCGCGGCTCGAGTCGCGCGCGCCGACCGTCGCGGCGCCGCCGACCAGCCAATTCGCCAAGAACCAGGGCTTCGACAACGTCCTGGTCCGGCTCACGGCTTCGCTTGATCAGGTCGAGCGTCGCCAGATGGCGGCGCTCAACGCCGTTGAGGAAAGCATGGATTCACGCATGCGCCGGATGCGCGGCGTCGTCAGCGATCTCGGCCTCAGCCTCGCCACTCTCGAAGCCGCCGTACCGCGCACCGCAATGGGTGGGCCTTACGTACCCGTCAAATTGACGCCGAACGCCGGGCCGTTCGAGAAGCAGCTCTATCGCATCAACACCACGCGCTCCGAGTTGGACCGGCTCAATCGCACGCTGGCGCTGGTGCCTTATCGCAAGCCCGTCATTGGCGAGGTCGAGTTCACCTCCGGCTTCGGCGTGCGCAGCGATCCTTTCCTCGGCCGGCCCGCAATGCATACCGGGCTCGACTTCCGCGCCGCCACCGGCGATCCCGTTCGCGTCACCGCCAACGGCAAGGTGATTTCCGCCGGCTGGTCCGGCGGCTACGGCCGCATGGTCGAGGTCGATCACGGCAACGGGCTTTCGACCCGCTATGGCCATCTCTCCGAGATCAACGTCAGGATCGGCGAGGTCGTCAAGATCGGCCAGGTGATCGGTCTCGTCGGATCGACCGGCCGTTCCACCGGTCCGCATTTGCACTATGAGACCCGCAACGAGGGCGAAGCGGTCGATCCGCAGAAATTTTTGCGCGCCGGCGTGCGGCTCAGCGCGGGCTAACGCTGATACAGCGGCGGATTAATGGCTGCGCTCGTGGCCGACCTCACCTGTGATGACGTCACCGAACAGCTCCCACGCTTGCCCGTTGAAGCGCATCAGCTGCATCTGCTCGATCGGGAAATAATCGTCGGGCGAGGTGTTGACCATGATGCCCGGCAGCATCAGGTCAGTGTGGAAATCCTTCAGGTTCGCAGCCTGCTTCATCACGTTCTCGCGGGTGAGATGGTCGCCGCACTGCTTTAGGACCTGGACCATCGCTTCGGCCTGGACATAGCCATAGACATTGTTGGCGTTAGTCTTGTCGCCATCGGGATAATATTTGTCCATGAACGCGCGCCATTTCACCACAGCCGGATCCTTGTCCCAGGTCGGATCGGTCGGGTCTTTCAGATAGACCGTCGAGATGATGTCCTTGGAATAGTCCAGCCCGGCCGGCTTGAGCACCGAGGCAACCGAGGTCGCGGTGTTGGCCAGGAAGAACTTTGGCTTCCAGCCGAGTTCACCCACCTTCCGGATTGCCTGCGCCGACCCTTTTGGCGCGGCCCATGAGAAGAATATGTCCGCACCGGAATCGTGAAGAGCAACGATCTGCGAGTCGATCGAGGGATCGCTGACTTCATAGGATTTGTCCGCGATGATCATGCTGGCCTTGTCGCCAAGCCCGTCCTTCAGTCCCTTGAACTGGTCCTTGCCGGCATCGTCGTTCTGCCAGAACACCGCGATCTTACTGTCGGGGAAATGATCGCGGATGTACTTTGCATAGATCCGCCCCTCGCTCTGATAGTTGGGCTGGAAGCCCATGGTCCAGGGGAAATTTTTGGGATCGCCGAACTTGGTGCCACCGGAGGCCACGAAGAGCTGCGGCACTTTCTTGGCGTTCATGTATTTCATGATCGCGGAGTTCGAGGGCGTGCCGAGCGACTGGAAGATCAAGAGAACCTCGTCGCTCTCGACGAGCTTGCGCGCCTGTTCGATCGCCTTCGGGGGCGAATAGGCGTCATCATAGCTGATGAAGTTGATCCTTCGCCCGTTGATGCCGCCTTGATCGTTGATCATCCTGAAAAAGGCGGCCTCGGTCTTGCCGATCACGCCATAGGAGGACGCCGGCCCGCTATAGGGCATAATGTTGCCGATCTTGATTTCGGTGTCGCTGGCGCCGGGGTCGTATTTTTTCTGCGCCGAGGCCGGTGTCGTGGCGAGCACTCCGGCAGCAAGCATGGCGAGGGCAGCAAGGTTGGTGCGACGACCCGGCATCGTTCTCTCCCCTGTATTTTTGTAGTCTTGTTATGCAGGGAGTGTCGCAAGGCGCCCTGCCGCTGGCAAGCACCGGGATTTTCCGCAAGATGAAACGATAGAGCGGGAACTTACGCGCCGCGGCGCAGCAGGCCGGGCACGCGTCCGTCGATCACGAGCAATGCGCTGCCGATGACGATGGCGCCGGCGATCTCGCGCATGGAGATCGGCTCACCCAGCACCAGCCATCCCAGAAGGATCGCGGTGACGGGAATGAGCAGCGTCACCAGCATGACATTGCTCGCGCCCGAGCGCCGCACGATCTGGAAGAAGACGATGTAGGCGAGCGCCGTTGAAAGCGCGGCAAGACCAAGCACGGCGAGGCAGGTCGTCGGGCTCGGTAGCGGTAGCTGCCAGGACCGCTCCACCGCGCCGGCGACGACCGCCATCATCACGGTGGATGCCATCAGTTGAAATGTCGCCGCTCCAAGCGGGTGCGTGTCCTTCAGCAACCGCCGCGCCGCGAGCGCCGCAAGACCATAGCTGAAGGCGCCGCCGAGGCAGAGCAGGATGCCGAGCCCCTGTCCCGGCCTTGTCTCGAAACCCCAACCGCGCAGGATGATCACGCCGGCAAGCCCCAGCGCCACCCCGGCCATACGACGCATCTGCAAGGCCTCGTCGCCGGCCGCCGCCATTACCACCACGGTGAACAGCGGCGCGGTCGCGTTCAGGATCGACGCCAGCCCGCTCGGATTGAAAGTCTGGCCGAGTACAATGAGCGAGAACGGAATCACGTTGTTGAGCAGCCCGATCGCGACGAACGGCCTCCATCCCATCGTGCCCGAGGGGAAGCCGATCCCCTGCATACGGAGCAACGGTAGGAGAGTGGCCGCGCCAAGCGCGACGCGCAGGAACACCAGCGTCAGCGGCGGCAATTCCCGTAAGCCCGCGCTGTTGAAGAAGAACGAGCCACCCCAGAGCACCGAGAGCACGGCGAGCAGCGACCAGTCGCGCGCATCAATCTGGTTATCGTTGGCGGGCACGGTGTCTCACTTCGGCGGCCGAGCCCATCACCTAGAACGCTGCGCCCCGATAGTGCCACCCGATTTCCGATGAAGCACCGGTTTGCAAAACCGGCGCTCGGAATGAATGGAGCGGCCAAGGCGGCCCTATATTGGTGCACTTGGCTAGGAGGATTTCTTCGGCCGCGACACCAGTTCGATGATCCTGCCTTCATCATCGTCGGGCATCGTCGCTTTCGCCTGCGCGTAGGCCTCGACGGCGGCGCGCGCGACCAGCGGCTTGCTGGCCAGCAGGCTCTCCGCCAAATTCACGGCATAAGCGGCATCCTTGTGCCGCAGCGCCGACGTGAAGGTCGCACCGCTGAAATCGCGGGCAACCATGCGCTTGGAGTGGCGCTGCACCTGCGGGCTTGCCGCGACGCCTGACAGAATCGACTCCAGCACCAGATTCATGTCGAGTCCGGCCTGCTCGGCGATGGCAAGGCCCTCGGCGAGGCCGGCGATCTGGATCGCGCCCATCAGATTGTTGATGAGCTTGTAGACCGTCCCGGTGCCGACCGCACCGAAATGGCGGATGGTCGAGCCGATTGGGTCGAGATAAGGCCGCGCGCGAGCGAGATCGGCCGGATCGGCGCCAGCCAAGAGTGTCAGCTTCCCGGCTGCGGCCGCATCGGGCAATCCGGTCACGGGGCAGTCGATGTAGATGAGGCCGCGCGCATTCAGCTCGCGGCCCATCTCGCGGGCATGGTCATAGGAGACGGTCGAGCATTCGATCGCGATGGTGCCTGCCTTCGCGGTCTTGGCAGCGCCCTTGGGCCCAAGCCAGACCGCACGCGAGGCCTCGTCATCGGCGACCATGGTCACGACGGCGTCGGCATCGATCGCGGCGTCCTCAGGGGACGTTGCCCAATGGGCGCCACGCGCGATCAGGTCTTCGGCCTTGGGCTTGGTACGATTCCACAACGTCACCGTGAAGCCGGCATCGAGATAGCGCCCGGCCATGCCATGGCCCATCCGTCCAAGCCCGATGAAGGCGACGCGGGGCATGATCAGTCCACGTCCTCGATCTCGCCGGTGGTGGTGCCGAAGGCGCGCTGCGCCAGGGTCGCCGCCATGAACTCGTCGAGCTCGCCGTTCAGCACGCCCGAGGTGTCGGAGGTCTGCACACCCGTGCGCAGATCCTTCACCATCTGATAGGGCTGCAGCACGTAGGAGCGGATCTGGTGGCCCCAGCCAATGTCAGTCTTGGCAGCCTGGTCGGCGGCGGCCTTCTCCTCGCGCTTCTTCAGCTCGATCTCGTAGAGGCGCGCACGCAGCATGTCCCAGGCCTGCGCCCGGTTCTTGTGCTGGGAGCGACCGGCCTGACAGACCACCGCGACACCGGTCGGAATATGCGTCAGGCGCACCGCGGATTCGGTCTTGTTGACGTGCTGACCGCCGGCGCCCCCCGAACGCATCGTGTCGGTGCGGACGTCCGATTCCTTGATGTCGATCTTGATGCTGTCGTCGATGACGGGGAACACCTGCACGCTCGAGAACGAGGTGTGCCGCCGCGCGTTGGAATCGAACGGCGAGATGCGCACCAGGCGATGCACGCCAGCCTCGGTCTTCAGCCAGCCATAGGCGTTGTGGCCGGAGACCTGAATGGTCGCGGATTTGATGCCGGCCTCTTCACCCGCGGATTCTTCCAGCACCTCGACCTTGAAGCCGTGGGTTTCGGCCCAGCGCGTGTACATGCGCAAGAGCATCTGCGCCCAGTCCTGGCTCTCGGTGCCGCCGGCGCCGGCATGGACTTCGAGATAGGAATCGAAGCGGTCGGCCTCGCCCGACAGCAGCGCCTCGAGCTCGCGCCGCGCCACTTCCTTCTTCAGGTTCTTCAGCGCGGCTTCGGCCTCGGCGACCACGCCGTCATCGCCCTCGGCCTCGCCGAGCTCGATCATGCCGATATCGTCTTCGAGCTCCTGCTCGACCTTGCCGATGCCCGACAACGCATCCTCGAGCGAGGTGCGCTCCTGCATCAGCTTCTGGGCTTTCTGGGGATCGTTCCAGAGGTTGGGATCTTCTGCGAGCTTGTTCAGCTCAGCGAGGCGCGCCGTCGATTTCTCGACGTCAAAGATGCCTCCTCAGCAGCCCGACTGACTGCTTTATCTCTTCTACCAACCGCTCGATTTCGGCGCGCATATCGCTCTCTGATGTCGCGGAATTGTTCCGCTTACGATTGCAACGGGATGTAGCGGCGGCGGCGCCAAAGCGCAACCGCCCACCATCAAACGTCGGCGTTATCAGCTAATACAGCCCACCGGTCCCCGGCCGCATGAAGAAGCCGGAATCCGGCTGCTGCTGCTGCGACGCCGGCATGCGCCCATCGGCATCAGCAACGCCGATGACTGCGTAGTTGTCCGGCGGCGCCGTGCCCGGCTTGAAGGCTTCGAGGATGGTTCCGCCAGTCTCGCCGGGGCCGGCGCGCATGCCGGTCTTGGCCGCGACGCGCACGAGCTTGATGCCGGCCGGCACCTTGAACGGAACGGCGGGCTTGTCGGCGAGCGCGAGCTTGAGGAAATCGCGTGCTATGGGAGCTGCCAGATGGCCGCCCGTTGCGGCATTGCCCTTACCCAGCGGACGCGGCTTGTCGTAGCCCATGTAGATGGCGACGGCGACGTCGGGCGAGAAGCCGACGAACCAAGCGTCCTTGGCCTCGTTGGTGGTGCCGGTCTTGCCTGCGATCGGCTTGCCGACTTCCTTGACCACGGTCGCGGTACCGGCCTGAACCACGCCTTCCATCAGCTCGGTGATCTGATAGGCGGTCATGGAGTCCAGCACCTGCTCGCGGCGGTCGATCAGCTGCGGCTCGGGCTGGTTCTTCCAGCCGCCCGGCGCGTCGCAACCGCGGCATTCGCGCTGGTCGTGCTTGAAGATGGTGTGGCCGTAGCGGTCCTGGATGCGGTCGATCAAAGTCGGCTTCACCCGGCGGCCGCCATTGGCGAGCATCGAGTACGCCGTGACCATGCGCATCGCCGTCGTTTCGCCGGCGCCGAGCGCGTAGGACAGATAGTTCGGCAGCTCGTCATAGACGCCGAAGCGGCGGGCATATTCACCGATCAGGGGCATGCCGATGTCCTGCGCGAGGCGCACCGTCACGGTGTTCAGCGACTGCCGCAGCGCGTTGCGCAGCGTCACCGGCCCCTGGAACTTGCCCGAGGAGAAGTTTTCAGGCCGCCACACGCCGGCGCCCTGGCCCTGGTCGATTTCGATCGGCGCATCGAGCACCACGGTCGACGGCGTATAGCCGTTGTCGAGGGCGGCCGAATAGACGATCGGTTTGAACGACGAACCCGGCTGTCGATAGGCCTGCGTGGCGCGATTGAACTGGCTCTGATCGAACGAGAAGCCGCCGACCATCGCGAGCACACGGCCGGTCCAGGGGTCCATCACCACCATCGCGCCCGACACTTCTGGGATCTGACGCAGCCGGTACTGGCCTTCGACGGGCTGGCCGTCCTTGTAGAGCGGATCGGCATAAATGACGTCGCCGGGCTGGAGCACATGCGACACCGCCGTCGGCGTCTTGCCCTTTGTGCCGCCCTGCACGGCCCGCGCCCAGCGAACGCCGTCGAGTGTGACGAGGCCGGTCTCGCGCTGCTTGCTCACGGCGCCGCCGAGTTCACGGCTCGGCTGGAAGCCGATGCGCGCCGACTGGTCGCTGGTCTCCAGCACCACCGCCATACGCCATGGCGAGATGTCGGAGAGCGACTTGATCTCGGCAAGCTTCACGCCCCAGTCGCCCGAAATATCCAGCTTGCTCATGGCGCCGCGATAGCCCTGCTGCTCGTCATAGTTCACGAGGCCGGCGACCATGGTCTTGCGCGCCATGACCTGAATCTTGGGATCGAGGGTGGTGCGGACAGAGAGACCGCCCTCATACAGCTTCTTCTCGCCATAGCGTTCGAAGATATCGCGGCGGACTTCCTCGGCGAAATATTCGCCGGCGAACGTGTGGGCGCCATTGGACCGGCTGGTGACGGCCAGCGGCTCCTTGCGCGCCTTCTCGGCGTCGGCCTGCTTGATCCAGCCGTTCTCCAGCAGACGGTCGACCACGTAGTTGCGGCGCTCGACGGCACGGTCGCGGTTCCGCACCGGATGCAGGGTCGCGGGCATCTTCGGCAGTGCCGCCAGATAGGAGGCTTCCGCAACGGTGAGCTCGTTCACCGATTTGTCGAAATAGACGAGCGACGCCGCCGCGATGCCGTAGGCGCCAAGGCCGAGATAAATTTCGTTCAGATACAGTTCGAGGATCTTGTCCTTCGAGTAGGTCTTCTCGATGCGCATCGCCAGCAAGGCTTCCTTGATCTTGCGGGCGAAGGAGACCTCATTGGTCAGAAGGAAGTTCTTGGCGACCTGCTGGGTGATGGTGGAGGCGCCCTGCGGACGCCGGTTCGAGCCGTAGTTCTGGATGTAGACCAGACCTGCGCGCGCCATGCCGGTGTAGTCGATGCCGCCATGCTCGTAGAAATTCTTGTCCTCGGCTGCCAGGAACGCGTTGATCACGAGCTTCGGCACCGCCTGGATCGGCAGATACAGCCGTCGCTCCTTGGCGTATTCGCCGAGCAGCGAACCGTCGACCGCGTGCACGCGTGTCATCACCGGCGGTTCGTAATCCTGAAGCTGAGAATAGTCCGGCAAGTCCTTGGAGAAATGCCAGATCAGGCCTGCCACGGCCCCTACACCGACAAGGAACACCACTGTTCCCGCGGCGAACAGGAAGCCCATGAACCGCACCAGCAAGCGCATTATGTGTTTATCCGTTCAAATTCTGGATCAGCCCAGTATCAGTGCCCTTGGCACCCCAAACAGGGGCCAACCTTACGTCGCGCATTCACCGGCTTACGCAATCACATCAGTGCCGGATTTTAGACGCTTGCCGAGCGGGATTCTCTCCGATTCCGGACCCCCCTGCGGCATTTTTATAAAGCGCCCGCTGTGGCCAAACTAGGGCTTTTGCGGCGAGACGGAAAAACCCTTTCAATTCGAAGATCCGGCCGTGGCCATCCGCTTTGTCAAAAACCCGTCGATCGCCTGCGCCATGGAGCCCACGGCGCGGGACCGCCAACCCTCGGAGACCAGGTGCTCAAGGTCCCCCTTATTGGAGACATACCCGATCTCGACCAGCACCGAGGGCACGTCGGGCGCCTTCAGCACCCGGAAGCCCGCGGATTTCAGGGGATGCTTGTGCATCCGCACCGTCGACTTCATTTCCCCCATCAGGAGACGGGCAAAACGGTTTGAAAAGGTGCGAGTTTCGCGCTGGGTGAGGTCGATCAGGATGTCGGCGACGTCGGTCGGCTCCTCCGCGAGGTTGAAGCCGGCGATCGCGTCGGCCCGGTTCTCGGCGTCCGCGAGCCGCTGGGCCTCGGCGTCGGACGCCTTGTCTGAGAGCGTGTAGATGGTCGCGCCTTGCGCGTCACCCTCGGCACGAGGCAGCGCATCGGCATGAATGGAGACGAACAAGGCGGCCTTGAGATTGCGGGCGATCTTGGTCCGGTCATTGAGGGGAATGAAAGTATCGTCGTCCCGCGTCATGACCACGCGATATTTGCCGGCCTTTTCCAGCCGGTCGCGTAGTGCAAGGCCGAACGCGAGCACCAGGTTCTTTTCGCTCTCGCCACTCGACTGCGTGCCATTGTCGATGCCGCCATGGCCGGGATCGATCACGACCACCGGACGGCCATCGGCCTTCTGCTGTGCGGCATCCGGAGTTGCCGTAGCGGGAACCGCGGCAGGCGGCGCTTCGGCGATCGCGGGCCGCAGCTCGGGTCGGTGTTCGGGCGCGGGTGACGGCACGAAGGCGGCCCGGTCAACCTCCTCCAGTTCGACCACGAGCCGGGCCGGCTGGCCGTTGGCTGCGTCGACCACGTACGAATTGGTGATCTTCGCCGGTCCGGTCAGGTCGAACACGATTCGCGAGCCGCCCGGCATGACGAGCCCATAGCGGAAGGCCTTGACCAGCCCCCGGCCCCCGCTGCCGGTACCGGCGGGCAGCTGAAAATTGACTTGCGGCACGTCCACCACGACGCGGTAGGGGTCGGCGAGCGTCACGGCACGGAAGGTAACGGTCTGGTCGATGTCGAGGATGAAGCGGGTCTGCTTCCCGTCGCCGGCCAGACGGGCGGCCGAGGCGATTGGAAAATTCGCCACCGCAACAGAGGGTTGCGGCTGGCTTTCCGCTGCGCTCAGGCGGGAGGAATCAGCACATGGCAATGCCGCGGCGCACAGCAGCACGCATCCCAGCAAAACCCTTTGATTTGTGCGGCTCGCCACCGATTCCGTGCCTCCGAGCAGCCCTTTTAACGCAATAGAACCACAGGGTTAAACGATCCTTAATGACGGATGCGCGAAACTCGCTGACTGTGACCGCCGTGCGACGCTCCCTTGCACGGATGGCTCATTCCTCGTATGTACGGACTGCTGACGGCCGATATTTCCGGTTGTGTCGCATTCAGCCTCCCGGTGCAGCGCCGGAACTCTCAACGTTTGGGAATTCCAGCGTTTTCCGTTCCCCTCCAAGACCAGCGCGGTGCGCGGCAACGAGAGGGAGCGGGTCAAGCTCCGGCGGCGGACGGTCCTGGGTTACCACTCACGTCACCCGGGCGGTTCTGACAGCGACGTGACCCATTACCCGAGCCCTTGATCCCAAGGGAGCGGTTCGTGATCCCAAGGCGAGCGCGCTCGCGCCATGCCTGGCCAGCAGCAACTGATTGAGGGGCGGCCTCGCCGCCCAATGTTTCATACGGGCCGACGCTTGATGCGCCAGACTGTGCCGACGAACTCTGAAGGACCATTCGCGACGCTGCGGATTGAAAATCCCGCGCGCCGCATTGGTCCTGAAGCTTCCGGTTCGGCAAGGCGAAAGAGACGGCGTTTCGGCCTTCCCCTCACCCCCGAATCAGGTGGACCGTCGCGTCACCCGGCGGCGCGATACGCGCCCACGGTGAATCGCGCCCGCCGCCGCCAAGAGTTAAGACATGCCCAACAAGATGTTGATCGATGCCACCCACCCGGAAGAGACCCGGGTCGTCGTGGTCCGCGGCAATCGCGTCGAAGAGTTTGACTTCGAGACCGCACAACGCAAGCAACTGCGCGGGAATATCTACCTCGCCAAGGTCACCCGGGTCGAACCCTCGCTTCAGGCCGCTTTCGTCGAATATGGCGGCAACCGCCACGGCTTCCTCGCCTTCAGCGAAATCCATCCTGATTACTACCAGATCCCGGTCGCCGACCGGCAGGCGCTGATCGAGGCCGAGGAACAGGCCCATCGCGAGGCCGAGGAAGAGAGCGAGAACCGCTCCCATGGCCGCCGCCGTTCGCGCCACCGCAACGCCCGCCGCCGCGGTCATGGCGAACGCGTCCGCAGCGACATCGTCGAAGGCCTCGATGCCGGCGGCGATCCCGCGGCCCAGCCGGTCGAGGGCGAGCTCCAGCCGGCGCTGAGCGAGGGCGCCTCGCACGAAGGCGAGCACCTGCACACCGATGCCGAGTATCACGAGCACGACCGCCACGATCATCACGAACACGGTCATGGCGATCATGATCACGCCGATCATCATGCCCATGATGACGATCACCATCACGCCCACGATCATGACGATCATGGTCATCACGGTGAGCACGATCATCACGACCATGATCATACCGAGGCGACGCCCGCGCCTGTCGCGGCCGTCGGCGTCGAGCCCGTAGTTGCGGCCGAGACCGGTGCCGAGCCGCAGGAGGCCGTCGCCTTCGAGGTGCACGCGGAGGCTCTGGCCGAGACCGTGACCTCTACTGCCGAGCCGGCCGATGCCGTTTACGCCGCCGGCGAGAGCGTCGAGGCGCCGCACGCCGAGGCCCCAGAAGCAGCCGGCGAAGACGACGAGGACGACGACGAGGACGAAGAAGCCGAAGAGGAAGTCGTCGAATCCGTCGGCGGCGACGACGTGCTGGAGGAAGTGCCGGAGCGCACCTTCCGTCCGCGCCGCCAGTACAAGATCCAGGAAGTCATCAAGCGCCGCCAGGTGATGCTGGTGCAGGTCGTCAAGGAAGAGCGCGGCAACAAGGGGGCGGCGCTGACGACCTATCTGTCGCTCGCCGGCCGCTATGCCGTCTTGATGCCCAACACCGCGCGCGGCGGCGGCATCAGCCGCAAGATCACCAGCGCGCAGGATCGCTCCCGTCTGAAGGAAGTGGTGCAGGATCTCGACGTGCCCGAGGGCATGGGCATCATCCTGCGCACCGCCGGCGCCGCCCGCACCAAGCCCGAGATCAAGCGCGACTTCGAATATCTGATCCGGATGTGGGAGACCGTGCGCGACCTGACGCTGAAGTCGCAGGCCCCGACCCTCGTCTACGAGGAAGGCTCGCTGATCAAGCGCTCGCTGCGCGACCTCTACAACAAGGAGATCGACGAGATCCAGGTGGCCGGTGAGGCCGGCTACCGGGAAGCGCGCGACTTCATGAAGATGTTGATGCCCGCCAATGTCAGCGCGGTGAAGCAGTATCGCGACGGCCAGCCGCTGTTCTCGCGGATGGGGGTCGAAAGCCAGCTGGATGCGATGTTCTCGCCGACCGTGCAGCTTCGCTCCGGCGGCTACATCGTCATCAACCAGACCGAAGCGCTGGTCTCGATCGACGTCAACTCGGGCCGTTCGACCCGCGAGCACCATATCGAGGACACCGCGCTCAAGACCAATCTGGAAGCGGCCGAAGAGGTCGCACGCCAGCTCCGCCTGCGCGACCTCGCCGGCCTGATCGTCATCGACTTCATCGACATGGACGAGAAGCGCAACAACCGCGCGGTCGAACGCAAGCTGTCCGATTGCCTGCGGCAGGATCGCGCGCGCATCCAGGTCGGCCGCATCTCGCATTTCGGCCTGCTGGAAATGTCGCGCCAGCGCATTCGCGCCAGCGTGCTGGAGAGTTCGACCGATCCGTGCCCGCATTGCGGCGGCACCGGCCATGTCCGCTCGGTCTCCTCGGTGGCGCTCCAGTTGCTGCGCGGCCTCGAAGAGATCCTGATGAAGGGCGCGACCCACAATCTCGTGGTCCGCACCCGCACCGACGTGGCGCTCTACGTGCTGAACCACAAGCGCGGTCATCTGCGCGACCTCGAGAACGGCTTCAAGGTCACGCTGTCGGTCATCGCCGATCCCAGCGTCAGCGGACCTCACGCTTATGTGATCGACCGCGGCGAGCAGGTGCATACGCTGGAAGCTGCCAAGGCGCTGCTCGCGGCGCAGGCGGCTGCAAGCCCGCCGCCCATGGTCGAAGAGGCCTATGAGGACGAGGAGTTCGATCCGGAGCTGGAATCCGAGATCGAGACCGAGGAGACCGAAGGTCTCAGCGAGGAACAAGCTGCCGGCGAGGCAGCCGTCGAGCAGGACGGTCAGCGCCGCAAGCGCCGCCGCCGCCGCCGCGGCCGCGGTGGCCAGCGCGACGGCGATTTGCGCGAGGATAGCGCACACACGCTTCCTGAGGCCGCCACGGCAGCCGGCGAAGGCGAAGAGGACTCCGAGTCCGAGCAGGACGGCGAGGAAGGCGAGGAACTGGTGGCCCGCGGCGAGCAGCAGGGTAGCGGCGATCGCCGCCGCCGGCGTGGTCGCCGTGGCGGACGCCGTCGTCGCGGTGGCAATGAGGAAGGTCTCGCCGGCTCCATCGGCGACGAGCTCGCAGCCAACGCGCCGCCGGAAGCAACCGACGCCGTCGCCGATTTCGATGGCTTCAGCAACGAGGCCGCGCCTTCGATCGCAGAGCCCGAACACAGGGCCGAACCGCGGGCGGCGGAGCCTGCATCGCGCGCCGACGCGCAGAGCGAGGTACCAGCCGAGCCCGCTCCCGCAGCGACGACTGCAGCGCCGGTCGAAGAGCCCGCCGACGACAAGGCCGCGCGACGCCGCTCCACCGTCCGGGAAAAGGTCAGCTTCCTGCTGAACAGCCAGCCCGAGCCCGTAACACCGGTTGCGCAGGCGACCGAACCGGTTGCTGCGCCCGCCCCAGCAGCTGAGCCCGCACCGCAAGCCGCAAACGAAACTCGGGCCGCCCCGCGCCGTGCCGGCTGGTGGTCGCGCCGCTTCGGTGGCGGCGAATAAAGCCGAGCATCCAATGCAAAACGCCCGGCACAGCCGGGCGTTTTTGTTTCGATGCGCTCCTATGCGCGCTGATCACCTGCCCGGCCGTTTCCGATATGCTAGATCGCTTTTTGAATGGGAATGGCGTTGTCAAAGCTTTGCGATTCCAGTGCTCGCGCCAATCAGAGCTTCTTCGAAACGACCGACGTGACCGATCCGGCGCGGCTCGCCGCGGCGCCGCCGCTGTCGGCCGCACCAGGCTTCCTCGCCTGGGACTGACCCGACCTCGCCCACAACCAGCCTGACAGGAGAAATCTGCCAATGCAAAGCGCGATCGTTCTCGGCGGCGGCATGATCGGCGTCAGCGCGGCGCTGCACCTGCGGCAGCGCGGCTGGTCCGTCACGCTGGTCGACCGCAGGGAGCCGGGCCGCGAGACCAGCTACGGCAATGCGGGGATGATCCAGGCGGAAGCGGTCCGCCCCTATCCGATGCCGCGCGACTTCGCCACGCTGCTGAAGATTGCGACCGGCCGCACCAATGACGTGCGCTACAGCCTATCGTCGCTTCATCTCCATATCGAGCCCCTGCTCCGCTATTGGTGGCATTCGGCGCCGAAGCGGCATCGCGAGGCAATCGAGGCCTGGGCCCGGCTGATCGCCTATGCGACGGCTGAGCACGACATCCTCATTCGCGAGGCCCACGCCGACAATCTCATCCGCCGCGCCGGCTATCGCATGCTGCATCGCGACCCTGCGTCATTCGATCTCGCGATCAAGACCGCAGAGGAAGACCAGCGCGAATTCGGCGTGAATTTCCGCGTGCTCTCCGGCAGCGAGCTTGCCAAGGCCGAGCCGATCCTGCGCGACGATCTCCCCGGCGCGATCCATTGGCTCGACACCTGGACCGTGTCCGATCCAGGTGCCCTCGTCACGGCCTATGCCGAGCTGTTCGAGCGCCTCGGCGGCACCGTTGTGCTCGGTGACGCCCAGAGCCTGCGGCAGACCGCAACCGGCTGGTCCGTCGATACGGACCAGGGACGTCTCGACGCGGCCCACGCCGTCGTGACGCTCGGCCCGTGGTCACCCGATCTGTTGCACAAGTTCGGCTATCGCATTCCGCTGGTCCGCAAGCGCGGCTACCACATGCACTACAGCGGCGGCGCCTCGCTCGACCTGCCCCTCGTCGACAAGGGCGGCGGCTACGCCATGGGCCCGATGGCCAAGGGCATCCGCATCACCACCGGCGCGGAATTGACCGGCATGGACGCGCTGGCAACCCCGGTGCAGCTCGCCAGCGCCGAAGCCTCCGCGCGCGAGCTGATCGATCTCGGCAAGCGGGTCGAGCCGGATCCGTGGTTCGGCACGCGCCCCTGCACGCCCGACATGCTCCCGGTGCTTGGGCAAGCTCCGCGACATCCGGGCCTCTGGATGAATTTCGGCCACGGCCACCAGGGCTTTACGCTGGGTCCCGCGACAGGACGCCTGCTCGCCGAAATCATGAGCGGCGAGACGCCGGCGATCGATCCGGCGCCCTACCGGCCAGAGCGGTTCTAGCTGTCGACGGGCGCCTTACTCGGATGCGCCGAAAGGAAAAGGGCTGACCGAGGAGTCTCGACCAGCCCTACGACTTCGAAGCCCGGCGGCGCATCGCGCAGATCAGTCCGTCGTGATCGCCGTCTCCATGTCGGTCGGATCGATCTGCTTGGAGAGGTTGGCGTTGAGCTTGTCGCGATCGAGCTCACCCTCCCACCAGGCGACGACCACGCAGGCAACGCCGTTGCCGCACAGATTGGTCAGCGCGCGGCACTCGCTCATGAACTTGTCGATGCCGAGCACGATCGCCATGCCCGGGACGAGCCGCGGATCGACCACGGCGAGCGTCGCCGCGAGCGTGATGAAGCCCGCGCCGGTGATGCCGGAGGCGCCCTTCGAGGTCAGCATGGCCACGACGAGGATCGTGAGCTGCTGACTGAAGGAGAGATCGTAACCGAGCGCCTGCGCAATGAAGAGCGTTGCCAGCGTCATGTAGATGTTGGTGCCGTCGAGATTGAACGAGTAGCCGGTGGGCACCACGAGGCCGACAACCGACTTGGAGCAGCCGAGCCGCTCCAGCTTCTCCATCAGGGACGGCAACGCGCTTTCCGAGGACGAGGTGCCGAGCACGATCAGCAGTTCGTCCTTGATGTAGGCCAGGAACTTGAAGATCGAGAACCCCGCCATGCGCGCGATGATGCCGAGCACGACGAACACGAACAACGCCGCGGTGAGGTAGAACGTGGCGATCAGCCCGACCAGGTTGAGGATGGCGCCGGTGCCGAACTTGCCGATCGTATAGGCCATCGCGCCGAACGCGCCGATCGGTGCTGCACGCATGACGATGGAGATGACGCCGAACACGGCATGCGCGGCATCGTCGATGAAGCTGCGCATGGTATGGCCGCGCTCGCCAAGGCTCATCAAAGCAAAGCCGAACAGCACCGAGAACAGCAGCACCTGGAGGATCTCGCCTTGCGCGAAGGCGCCGACCACGGTGTCGGGAATGATGTGCAGCACGAAGTCGACCGACTTCTGACCGGCGGCCTGCTTAGCGTAATTTGCGACAGCCGCCTCGTTTGCTGCACCACTGCCGAAGCCCGCGCCGGGCTTCACCAAGTTGCCGATGACGAGTCCGATCACCAGCGCGAAGGTCGAGACGATTTCGAAATAGACCAGCGCCTTGACGCCGATGCGCCCGACCTTCTTGGCATCCTGGATGTGGGCGATGCCCGAGACGACGGTACAGAAGATGATCGGAGCGATCACCATCTTGATCAGCTTGATGAAGCCGTCGCCGAGCGCTTTGATCCACTCGTTGGTGGCGAGCGATGGCCACAACCAGCCGACGATGGCGCCGAGCACGATCGCGATCAGCACCTGAACATAGAGAACTTTGTACCACGGCTTGGCCGCAGGCGGCGCGACCGGCGCCTCCGCGATCGTTGTCGTCGTCATCGTTTCACTCCCCCTCAAACTATCGGACCAGCCAAGATCAACTTGGCCGGCCCTGTCAATTGGAACTGGTCATTGCTGCGCGTATTACCCGCGGCGATCGACGATCCGGCGCGCAGCCGGCATCAACGCCGCGCCGAGCGCGTTCTTCACCAGCGAAGCCGCAATGAACGGCACAATTCCGACCTGCCAGGCCTTCGCGGCACCGAGGCCGAGGCCGAAGGCCAACCAGCCAAACCCGGCGGCGAGAATGACGATATGGCCAACGGCCATTGCCGCAAATAGCGGCACCACGCTGCGATCCCAGCCGCGCTCGGCGAGCCAGCCGGTCACGAAAGCTGCCAGAACAAAACCGAACAGATAGCCCGCGGTCGGCCCGACCAGCGGAGCGATTCCGGCTACCGGGCCGGCAAATACGGGAAGCCCCAGCGCGCCCTCGGCGAGGTAGGCAATCATGGTTGCGCTGCCAAGGCGCCAGCCATAGGCAGCGCCGATCATCAACACCACCAGCGTCTGCAATGTCATGGGCACGTAAGGCAGCGGCAGGCTGACCTTGGCTGATAGCGCCATCAATGCGGTGCCGAGCGCAATCAGCACGAAGGCGCGCAAAGCGCCGACGGTTTCACCCGGCCGGATCGGCCACATCAATGCGGCGAGAGGAGAATGCGACGTGGCAGCGGGCGCGGCAGATCGTTCAGACAAGATGAACTCCGGAAGGCTGGTCAAAACTCGCGGCTATTTAAGCCAGTGGGCGATCCGGTCAACTGCCTCCTGCATCTCTTCGGGCGAACGCGCGTAGGAAAAGCGAACGAACGAGCGTCCGTGAATGGGATCGAAATCGAGGCCGGGCGTCGCCGCAACATGGGCCTGCTCCAGCATCTGCTTGGCAAACTCGAAACTGTCGGCGGTGAAGTCGGAGACGTCGGCATAGAGATAAAAGGCGCCGTCGGCCGGCAGGAATCTCGTCAGTCCAGCCTTCGGCAATCCATCGATCAGGATACGCCGGTTTTCCTGATAGCCGTGCTTGATCTCCTCCATCTCGGCCGCGCCGTCGAAGGCGGCCTCCGCCGCGATCTGCGACAGCGACGGCACCGAGATCGAGAGGTTCTGCTGGAGCCGCTCGATCGGCCGCACCAGGATCTCAGGCACGACCATCCAGCCGACGCGCCAGCCCGTCATGCAAAAATACTTCGAGAACGAGTTGATCACGAGCGTGTGCTCCGACAGCGCCGCCGCCGTCACGGCCGGAAACGCATAATCGAGCCCGTGATAGATCTCGTCGGAAATGAAGCGGATACCTGCATCCTGCGCGGCTGCGATCAGGCTAGCGAGCGCCTCGCGGTGCATCATGGTCCCGGTCGGATTGGCGGGACTGCCGACCAGCACGCCCTTCAGCGGCGCCTTGCGATGGGCGGCAAGCAGCGCCTCGCCGGTGAGCGCGTGGCGCGTCTCGTTCGTGGTCTCGATCAGCACCGGCTCGCAGCCGAGCGCGGTAAGGATGTGGCGGTAGGGTGGATAGCCCGGCACGGTCACCGCGACGCGATCGCCGGGCTCGAACATCGACAGGAAGGCAAGGATAAATCCGCCCGAGGAGCCGGTCGTCACCACGATCCGCTCGGGGCTGACGTCACAGCCATGGACATCGCGATAATGCCGCGCGATGCGCTCGCGCAGTGAGGGGATGCCGAGTGCGGAGGTGTAGTCGATCCGTCCCGCTTCGAGCGCGGCATGGGCGGCCGCGATCGCGGTCCTGGGCGCGCCGGCCGCGGGCTGACCGACCTCCATGTGGATGACCTGGCCACCTGCGGCCTCGATTCGGGCCGCCGCGGCCATGACGTCCATCACCATGAACGGGGGAACATCGCTGCGGCGGGAGGGCTCGAGCCACTGCGCCAACCGGTTCCTCAATGTCGCATCGTGCATCGATTTCCGCTATTTCGCTGGCAGACCGGCCCGTCCGGTCAGGAAAACGGAGCGCTTGCGCCCCAGACTAGCCGCATTGTACGGCTCATAAGGGGTACGGTTCACAAGGGCATATCGCGTATCCGGTCCGCCGCCAATCGCCAAAAACCAATCACGAAACTGCTTGACCAAGACCGTTGACCCAGACCGCTTGATGTTGCTCCAGATCGCATCGCGCAAGAAGGCTTCCGCCCTCACTGCCCTCACCACGGCCGCGGCGATCGCGCTGACGCCGTTCTCGGCTGCGCGTGCGCAGGTCAAGGGGCCGCCGGTCCTACGCGACACCGAAACCGAGCAGCTCCTGCGCGAATATACCCGCCCGATCCTGCGCGTCGCCGGTTTAGAGAAGCACAACATCCAGATGGTGATCATCAACGACGGCTCGTTCAACGCGTTCGTCGCGGACGGCCGCCGCATCTTCGTCAATTGGGGCGCGATCCTCCAGTCGGAGACACCGAACCAGATCATCGGCGTGCTCGCGCACGAGACCGGGCATCTGGCGGGCGGCCATCTGTCCAAGCTGCGCGAGCAGCTCGCCACGGCCCAGACCCAGATGATCATCGCGATGCTGCTCGGCGCCGGCGCGATCGCAGCCGGCAGCACCCGCAGCTCGAGCGCCGGCAACAACGGCCTTGCCAATGCCGGCGCGGCCGCGATCGCCGGCCCGCAGGAGATGATCCGCCGCACGCTGCTGTCCTATCAGCGCCAGCAGGAGGAGAACGCCGACCGTGCCGGCGTGAAATTCCTCACCGCGACGGGGCAGTCGCCGAAGGGCATGTACGAGACCTTCAAGCGCTTCACCAGCGAGAGCCTGTTCGCCGCGCGCGGCGCCGATCCCTATCTGCAGTCGCATCCGATGCCGGCCGAGCGCGTCGCCTCGCTCCAGGAGTTCGCAAGCTCAAGCCCCTATTGGGACAAGAAGGACGATCCCGCGCTCCAGCTCCGCCATGACATGGTGCGCGCCAAGATCTCGGCGTTCATGGAGCGGCCAGAGACGGTGTACCGCCGCTATCCCCAGACCAACGACAGCATGCCGGCGCGCTATGCCCGTGCCATCAGCACCTATCTGCATGGGGACTTGCGCAGCGCGCTCACCCAGATCGACGCGCTGATCCAGGTCCAGCCGAACAATCCGTATTTCTACGAGGTGCGCGGGCAGGCCTTGCTGGAGAGCGGCAAGCCCGCCGAGGCGATAGCTCCCCTGCGCAAGGCGGTGCAGCTTTCGAACAATGCACCCCTCATCGAGATGTTACTTGGGCAGGCTCTGGTTGGAACCGATAATAAGGCCTACACCGACGACGCCGTTCGGATTCTCCGCGCCGCGGTGGCACGAGAGCCCGAGGCCGCGCTCGGCTATACCCAGCTCGCGATGGCCTATGGGCGAAAGGGAGATTATGCCGAGGCGGATCTCGCGTCGGCGCAGGCCGCCTACTTGCGCGGTGACAACAAGACCGCCCGCGAGCTCGCCACGCGCGCGAAAACCCGTTTCGCTGTCGGCACACCCGGCTGGGTCAAGGCCGACGACATCTTGGCGGCCAAGCCGCCCCGCAACTGACGCAACGCAATCGACGCCCGACACCACGACGTCACGACATCGAGCTTTAGTCCGCCGCGACGTTTTACCGAAACCTGCCTTGGATAAGAGGATTTGCCCATGCCTTCGCTGCGCCTGCTAGCTCCCGCGCTGTTTGCGCTCGCCTTGTTCGGCGCAGCCGCGCCCGCGTCGGCCGACAGCTTCTCCGATGCCCAGCGCACCGACATCGAGGCAATCATCAAGAATTATCTCGTCAGCCATCCCGAGGTGCTCGAGGAGGCCATGGCCGAGCTCGGCAAGCGCCAGGCCGCGGCCGAAACCCAGAAGCACGAGGCCAGCATCGCGCAGAATGCCGACGCGATCTTCAACTCGCCGCGCCAAGTCGTGCTCGGCAACAAGGACGGCGACGTCGCCTTCGTCGAATTCTTCGACTACAATTGCGGCTATTGCAAACGCGCCATGGGCGACATGCTTGACCTCATGAAGAGCGATCCGAAGCTGAAGGTCGTGCTGAAGGAATTTCCCGTGCTGAGCCAAGGCTCGGTCGAGGCGGCCCAGGTCGCCGTCGCCGTGCGCATGCAAGATCCCTCCGGCAAGAAATATCTCGACTTCCACCAGAGACTGCTCAGCGGTCGCGGCGCGGCGGACAAGGCGCGCGCGATTCAGGCCGCCAAGGAGGCTGGTCTCGACACGGCCAGAATCGAGAAGGACATCGCCAGCCCCGAAGTGCGCGCCACCATCGAGGAGAATTTCAAGCTCGCCGAAGCGATGGGCATGAACGGCACGCCGAGCTACGTGATCGGCAAGCAGATCGTGATCGGCGCCGTCGGGGTCGAAAGCCTCAGGGAAAAGATCGGCATTGCCCGCTGCGGCAAGGCGACTTGTTGAAGAGGCGACTTGCCAATCGCGCCCTTCACAACTCGCACACGGAATAAGGCCGGCTGAAAAGCCGGCCTTTTCCGTGCGCCGAACAGTGGCGCCTTCGTGCAAGGTCATTCATCTGGTATTCAAGAAACAAATGCTGCGGAACAGGCGAAGTTCCGGAACAACTCAAATCTCCTTTCGTTGTCGGCGCGGGCAATGACGCAAAGAACACGTGAGGAGAATTTCGATGTTGAACCGCTTTATGATCTCGGTTGCCGCAGTCGCACTCGTCGCGGGCACCGGTCTGGCGAACGCACAAAACACCACGGGCCGCGATAGCGGCGCTGGTGGCTCGCAGCAGATGCAGCACTCGCAGCCCTCGGGCGGCGCCGCTGAGCGCGGCTCCATGGGCAAGGAGTCCTCTGGCGCCGAGAAGGGAACTGTCGGCCAGGCCGGCGGCTCCAGCATGAAGTCCGATCGAAGCTCTGAGGACAAGTCTTCCGGCGCGATGAAGGACGAGCACTCCGGCGGCGCAATGAACAAGAACGCGGCCGAGGATAAGTCTGGCGCGACCAAGGGCCAGCGCACCGACGAACGCGCGCAGGGCCAGATGGACAAGTCCCAGCAGGACAAGTCCAAGAGCATGAGCCAGGACACGAGCAAGGACTCGACGAAATCCGGCAGCAAGGACCAGAAGGACATGAAGGCTGAGGGCAGCAAGAGCGGCACCTCGACCAACAATGCCGAGAACCGTCCGGGCACCGGCACGAGCACCAACCAGAATGCTCAGGGTCAGACCGGCACCAGCAGCACCCAGAACGCGCAGGGTCAGGCCGGCACCAGCTCGACCCAGAACGCGCAGGGCCAGAGCTCGACCTCGACCACGGTCGGCCAGGCAGGCGCCGCTGCGAAACTCTCGACCGAGCAGCGGACTCAGATCACGTCCGTGATCCGCGAGGAGCGTGTCGCCCCCGTGACGAATGTGAACTTCCAGGTGTCGGTCGGCACCCGCATTCCGCGCGAGGGCATTACGCTGCACGCCCTGCCGTCGCGGGTCGTGACGATCTATCCGGAGTGGCGGACCTATAAGTACGTCCTGGTTCGCGATGAGATCGTGATCATCAATCCGGACACCTACGAGATCGTGGCTGTCCTGAACGTCTAAGACCGGATCACGGCAACCTCAGGGGCGGGCAGCGAGGCCCGCCCCTTTGCGTTCGGCCGGCAGCCATGCTTTGGACTGGTTAACAAGCAATTTCCGCAGCTTCCGCACAGCTTTTTGCGCACTGGATGAGGTCCTTGAAGCCAGCGGGGAGGCCCTTCAACTCTTCCCCTCGCCCGCTTTGTTACCTATAACCCCGCCACGCCGAAGCACCTCTCCCGGGATTGGAATGGCTGAACCTGCAACCGACACGATCCTCGTCCTCAACGGGCCGAACCTCAACATGCTGGGGACGCGCGAGCCCGAAAAGTATGGCCATGCGACGCTGGCTGACGTCGAGGCACTGTGCCGACAGACGGCGGCGAGCTTCGGCCTCAAGGCCGACTGCCGGCAGTCCAACCGCGAAGGCGAGTTGATCGATTTCATCCACGAGGCGCATGCGCGCAAGATGAAGGGCATCATCATCAATGCCGGCGGCTACTCCCACACCTCGATCGCGCTCCATGACGCACTGCTCGCGGTGCAGATTCCCACGGTCGAAGTGCACGTGACCAACATCCACGCCCGCGAGAGCTTCCGTCATCACTCCTACACCGCGCGCGCGGCCTTCGCCTCGCTCTGCGGCTTCGGCATCGAGGGCTACCGCCTCGCCATCCAGGGTCTTGCCGCCAAGCTCGGCATCAAACCCAAAGCCTGACGCCCCCTTTCCAACAGAACATTCGGATCAAACAACATGGCGCGCCAGCCAGACGACAAAGCAGCCGCAAAGTTTTCCAGCGAGGATTCCGCGCTCATTCGCGAGCTTGCCCTGCTGCTCGATGAGACCAGCCTGACCGAAATCGAGATCGAACGTGCCGGCCTGCGCCTGCGCGTCGCCCGCAATGTCAGCGTTGCTGCAACCATGCCGATGCCAGTGGCAGCCACTCCCGCCACGCTGCAGCCGGCCGCCGCCGCGCCCGCAACGGCCGCGACCGACCTGTCGAAACATCCCGGCGCCGTGACCTCGCCGATGGTCGGTACCGCCTATTGGGCGCCGGAGCCCGGCGCCAAGCCGT
The DNA here is from genome assembly GCF_023073795.1 of Bradyrhizobium sp. 159. NCBI lineage: Bacteria > Pseudomonadati > Pseudomonadota > Alphaproteobacteria > Hyphomicrobiales > Nitrobacteraceae > Bradyrhizobium > Bradyrhizobium sp. 159. The sequence continues at coordinate 128,252 of NZ_JADPKE010000050.1, forward strand.
TCATCGAAGTCGGCACCAAGGTCTCGGTCGGCCAGACGCTGCTGATCATCGAAGCCATGAAGACGATGAACCAGATCCCGTCACCGCGCGCCGGCACGGTGACACAGATCCTGGTCGAGGACGGCCAGCCGGTCGAATACGGCGAGCCGCTCGTCATCATCGAATAACGTTGAGGGCGGTTGCCGCCCTGTCGCTTTCCGTCCCCATAAGGACATCATGTTCGACAAGATCCTCATAGCCAATCGCGGCGAGATCGCTCTTCGCATCCTCAGGGCTTGCAAGGAGCTCGGGATTGCGACCGTGGCGGTGCACTCCACCGCCGACGCCGACGCCATGCATGTGCGCCTGTCGGATGAGAGCGTTTGCATCGGGCCGCCACCCTCGAAGGACAGCTATCTCAACGTGCCCGCACTGCTCGCGGCCTGCGAGATCACCGGCGCGGATGCGGTGCATCCCGGCTACGGTTTCCTGTCCGAGAACGCGCGCTTTGCGGAAATCCTCGCAGAGCACAACCTGCATTTCATCGGCCCAAAAGCCGAGCACATCCGCTTGATGGGCGACAAGATCGAGGCCAAGAAGACCGCCAAGCGCCTCGGCATCCCCGTGGTGCCCGGCTCCGACGGCGCCGTCGGTCCCGATGACGATGCGCTTTCGATCGCGAAGAAGATCGGCTTCCCCGTGCTGGTGAAGGCTGCGGCCGGTGGTGGCGGCCGTGGCATGAAGGTCGCCCACAGCGAGACCGACCTCCAGGTGGCGCTGTCGACAGCGGCCAACGAAGCCAAGTCCGCCTTTGGTGACGCCTCCGTCTACCTCGAAAAATACCTCCAGAAGCCGCGTCACATCGAGATCCAGATCCTCGGCGACGGCCGCGGCGGCGCCATTCATCTCGGCGAACGCGACTGCTCGCTGCAACGCCGCCACCAGAAGGTCTGGGAAGAGGGCCCCTCGCCGGTACTTGCCGCGGCTGCGCGCGCCAAGATCGGTGAGACCTGCGCGAAAGCGATGCGCGAGATGAAATATCTCGGCGTCGGGACCATCGAATTCCTGTTCGAGGACGGCGAGTTCTACTTCATCGAGATGAACACCCGCATCCAGGTCGAGCATCCCGTCACCGAGAGCATCACCGACATCGACCTCGTGCTGGAGCAGATTCGCATCGCCGCGGGCGGGGATCTGCCGGCGCGGCAGGACGAGGTCCAGGTCATCGGCCACGCGATCGAGTGCCGCATCAACGCCGAGAATCCGCAAACCTTCCGCCCCTCGCCCGGCCGGATCCTGCAATACCATCCGCCCGGCGGCCTCGGCGTCCGCATCGATTCCGCCGTCTACCAGGGTTACACGATCCCGCCCTATTACGATTCCCTGGTCGGCAAGTTGATCGTGCACGGCAAGACGCGCGCCGAATGCCTGATGCGACTGCGCCGGGCGCTGGACGAGATGGTAGTCGAGGGCATCGAGACCACGCTGCCGTTGTTCCGCGCGCTGGTGCGCGAGGACGACATCATCAACGGCGACTATCACATCCACTGGCTGGAACAGTACCTGGCCGGCAAGGCGGAACCTATCCCCAGATAATCTTCCTGCCTCTGGAACCGTTTGGCCCTGATTGCGTTCTGGACCGCGGGGACAGTTCCAAGGGGGCGATTTGATTTCTGCTGAACCTAAGACCGTCGTGAAGGCTTGGGCGCAGCGACGGCGCGCATTTTGGCAGATCCTGCTGTTCTCGGCGGGCCTTTTGGTGCTGACCGTGATCAGCGCCGGCTCCGTTTACCTCGTCAACAAGGCCAGGGATGACAGCAAATGGGTCATCCACACCATCGAGGCGGAGAACCAGATTAACGCCCTCCTGCTGGAAATCCGGCGTGCCGAAAGCGCCGCCCGGGCCTACCTGCTGACGCGAGGGGCGGATTTCAAAGCCGACCATGACAAAGCCGTAGCGGCCATCGTACCTGCCCTCGACAGGCTTACGCACCTGATCGGCGATAATCCGGAACAACGCAAAAGCATCGACAAGCTGAGCTCGGCGATCGAGACGCGGCTCGGCCAATTGGCGCAGGAGATCGATTTCATCCGCCAGGATCAGCCGGAGAAGGCCACAGCGCTGGTTCGCGAGTTCGCCTCTACCGACGCCACGGCCGCGATCGCCGAAATCGCGACCGGAATGCTTCAGGAAGAGGAACGGCTGTTCCGCCTCCGCACGGTCAATTCCGACCGCAGCCAGACCCTCGCCGCATCGATGACCGGCATTGGCTCCGGCCTCGTCGTGCTGCTGGCGATGATCTCAATCTGGCTGGTGCGGCGTTCGGCGCGGGCCCGCGACGAGGCCGAGAACCGCCTGCGCGATGCCTATGCCAACCTCGAGACTGTCGTCGATGAGCGCACCGCGGACCTGCGCGAAGCCAATGACGAGATTCAGCGCTTTGCCTACATCGTCAGCCATGATCTGCGCTCGCCACTCGTCAACATCATGGGCTTTACCAGCGAGCTCGAAGAGCTCGGCGGCGACATTTTCCGTCGTATCGGCGGTCTCACCCATGTCCCCGCCGACGGGCCGCCGCCCGCTTCCGGCGAGATCGTGCTCGAAGGCGCCGACAAGCAGCTTTCGGAGGACTTCTCCGAGGCGCTCGGCTTCATCAAGACGTCGATCGCCAAGATGGATCGGCTGATCTCCGCCATCCTCAACCTCACCCGCGAAGGCCGCCGCGAATTCGAGCCGGTGAAAATCGATACAAGCGAACTGATCGGAGCCATCGTGTCGACGCTGGCGCACCAGGCCGCCGAGGCACAGGCTGAGATTCACGTCGAGCCCTTGCCAAACCTCGTCAGCGACCGCCTCGCGCTCGAGCAGATCTTCTCCAACCTGATCGACAACGCCATCAAATACCTGAAGAGCGGCGTGCCCGGCGAGATCAGAATCCGCGGGCGCACCAAACTCGGCTACGCGATCTTCGAGATCAGCGACAACGGCCGTGGCATCGATCCGAAGGATCACCAGCGGATATTCGACCTGTTCCGCCGCGCGGGAACCCAGGACAAGCCCGGCCAGGGCATCGGTCTTGCACATGTGCGTGCACTTGTGCGTCGCCTCGGCGGCACCATGTCGGTATCATCGGAACTGAACGCTGGCAGCACCTTCACGATCACGCTGCCGATCGCCTGGAACGTGAGCAACCGGAACGCAGATCGATGACTCAGCCAGTTACCATCATCATGATCGAGGACGACGAGGGCCACGCCCGCCTGATCGAGCGCAATATCCGAAGGTCCGGCGTCAACAACGAGATCGTCTCCTTTGCCAACGGCACGGACGCGATGAGGCACCTGTTCGGTGCCGACGGCTCCGGGCTCGTGCAGAAGGGCAATGCGCTGCTGATCCTGCTCGACCTCAACCTCCCCGACATGACCGGGATCGACATCCTGAAGCAGATCAAGGAGAATAAATATCTGAAGGCTTCGCCCGTGGTGGTGCTGACCACCACCGATGATACCCAGGAGATCAAGCGCTGCTACGAGCTCGGCTGCAACGTCTACGTCACTAAGCCGGTCAACTACGAGAACTTCGCCAATGCTATCCGGCAGCTCGGCCTGTTCTTCTCGGTCATCCAGGTCCCGCCCGCCGCCACATGAATCAGCACACGCCAACACTGCTCTACATCGACGACGACGACGCGCTGGCGCGCCTGGTCGATCGCGGCCTGACGCGGCGCGGCTACAGGGTCGTTCATGCCGCGAGCGGCGAGGAAGGCCTTGAGCGCATCCGCCGCGCGGGCGCCGAGGGCGGCATCGATGTCGTGGCACTCGATCAGTACATGCCGGGCCTCGACGGGCTGGAGACGCTCGAGCAGATCATGGCGATCCCGGACGCGCCCCCGGTGGTGTTCGTCACCGCGTCGCAGGATTCCAGCATCGCGGTCACCGCGCTGAAGGCCGGGGCGGCCGATTACCTGGTCAAGGACGTCCAGGGCGATTTCATCCCGCTCCTCCACGTCGCCGCCGAAGGCGCGCTGCGCCAGGCCGAATTGCAGAGGGCACGCGAGGAAGCCGAAGCCGAGATCCACGCCTCGCGCGACCGCTACGCGGCGCTCGCCGCCGAACGCGAGCTGCTGCTGCGCGAGGTCAATCACCGCGTCGGCAACTCTCTCCAGATCATCGCCTCGCTGCTGCACCTTCAGGCGAGCTCCGCCGCGCAGGACGAGGTCAAGGCGGCGCTGACCAATGCCATGGGTCGCGTCGCCGCGGTTGCGCAGGTGCACCGCCGCCTCTACACCTCGCAGGACCTGAAGAGCGTGGTTCTGAACCAGTATCTGGACTCGCTGCTCGAGGATCTCAGGCGCTCGGCCGAAGGCAACCGGATGTCGCGCCTGACGCTGAAGGCCGAGCCGATCGAGATCGATCCGGACCGCGCCGTCGCCGTCGGCATCATCGTCAACGAGCTGGTGATGAATGCGGTGAAATATGCCTATCCCGATGGCGCCGGCCCGATCCATGTCGAGCTGACCTCGCACAACGACGATCTCCTGCTGTCGATCACCGACGATGGTGTCGGCGACAACGGCAAGGCGGATCCGCGCTCCACCGGCATGGGCCAGCGCATCGTCGCGGCCATGGCCGCCAAGCTCGACGCCTCCATCGAGCGTGATCCCGCCCATTCCGGGACCCGCATCGTACTCAGGTTCCGCCGCGTACCCACGGCCCCGGGTAAGACCAACCACGCCGCCGCGGGCTGACGGGCGCGAGGCTTTGCGTCACCCATCGCAACCGCATTGCGATCCTGCTATTGTCGCGCGCCATGACGTCTCGCGACTCTGCCTCGTCTGAAATCACGCCGGCCGTGCTGTTGCGTGCCTATGCCTGCGGCATCTTTCCGATGGCGGAAAGCGCCGACGATCCGACCCTGTTCTGGGTCGAGCCGGAGCTGCGCGGCGTGATCCCGCTCGAGGGATTTCGCGTCGCCTCGCGCCTCGCCCGCACGGTGCGCTCGGATACGTTTCGCGTGACCGTCAACACCGCGTTCAAGGCGACCATCGCCGGCTGCGCGGCGCCGCAGGCCGGGCGCGAGGACACCTGGATCAACAAGCGCATCCGCGACCTCTATGGCGGCCTGTACGAGCTCGGCCATTGCCACAGCGTCGAGGCTTGGCAAGGCGACGACCTCGTCGGCGGGCTCTACGGCGTCAGCTTGGGCCGCGCCTTCTTCGGCGAGAGCATGTTCCACACCGCGCGCGACGCCTCGAAGGTCGCGCTGGTGCATCTGGTCGCGCGGCTCATCCATGGCGGCTTCGAGCTGCTCGACACGCAATATGTCACCGAGCACTTGAAGAGCTTCGGCGCGATCGAGATTTCGCGGCGGCGCTACACCGCGCTGCTCGACAAGGCGCTCGCAGGCGAGCCCGGCGATTTCCTGAGGCTCTCTGCGGGCGAACCGATCCCGGGCGCACGCGCGCTCGATATCATCGCCTCGCGGCAATAATCACTGAGTTTACCGGCTGAAGCCCGGGAAATTGAACAGGCCCGGCTGCTGCTGTGGCGGCGGCGGCGGCGCGGGCTGCTGTTGCGGAGGTGGCGGCAAGGGCTGCGGCGGACGCTGCTGCACGGCCTGCTTCGGCGCAGCCTTCTTCTGCGCAGGCGGTGGCGCGGCCGGCTTGGCCGCGGGATCCGGCGCTGCGGTCGCAATGGTCTGCTGCGGTTCTTTGCAGTCGGTGAGCCAGATGTCGTAGATCGGGTGCTCGACGCCGTGCAGACCGGGGCTTGCGGCATACATCCAGCCCGAGAAGATGCGCTTCACCTCGCCCTGCAAGGTGATCTCGTCGACCTCGACGAACGCGTCGGTGTTGGTGGCCTCCGTTGCCGGCCGCGTATAGCACGCGTCGGTCTTGACCCGCAGCGCGCCGAACTGGACGGTCTCGCCGATCTCCTCGTCGAAATTGATAATGCGTCCGGTGATCTTGTCGAGACCGGAGAAGGTCGCCTTCTTGTTCACGATCTTCTGGGCCGGCGGCTCGGTGACGACCTCGTCGCCCGGCTGGAGGCTCGCCGGCGCCTGCGGGACTGCGCCCTTCTGCTGCGGCTGGCGCTGACCGGGCCCAGCTGGGGCACCTTGCGGACCGGGCGGAGCGATCGCCGCGGATGGCGGCTGGTTCGGCGGAGCCACGGTCGAGCCCGGCGGCGGCGCCAGAGGCTGGGTCTCGACCGGCCCCGGCATCACGTTCCCCTGCCGGCCCGGAGGCGGCGGCATCGGGCGCGACGGGAGCACGCGACCCTGCGGCGGCAGCTCCGGCACCTCTTCGTCGTCGTCGGGGATCTGCTGCGGCTGCGGCTGGCCGCGCGGAATGTTGCCGGGCGGCCGCAGCGGCGGCGGATCGGAGAAGATCGTGCCGATCTGCGCCTGCGCAGGCGTCGCAACTGTCAACACGGTGGCGGCCAGCAGTGCCGCAAGGCCTGTCAGGGAAAAGGTTTTGAACATCTCGCGCGGCTTCAACAGCGAATCGGGCTCGTTGGACATTTTATAGGGGATACCGCCGCTCGCAGGCCCTCCGGTTAACACGGCGAATACGGCGGGGGAAGGGCGGCATCCCTGCCCCGCCCCGGCGCCGACTGGCCAGATCGGTTTCTGGATGGGATAGTCTGAAGACACCCCCTTCCCGGCAGGCGGGCATCGCCGTGCGAAAACGACGTCCAACCAGAACTGGAAACCCAGAAGGCCGCTACCATGCCCGTTGTGCTCGATCCCGATGCTGCTGCCGTCTACAAGGCCTTCCAGGAGGCCGGCCGCCCGGCCTACGAGACCCTGACCGCACCGGAGGCGCGCGCCTATTATTCGCAGGCGCGCTTTGCCACCAACCCCGAGCCGCCGGAGCTCGCCCGCGTCGCAGAACTCGCGATCCCGGCGCCGCATGGGGTGATCCCTGCGCGCCTCTACGTGCCGAACGAGCCGCGCCGGCACGACGGCCTGTCGCCGGCGCTCGTGTTCTTCCATGGCGGCGGCTGGGTGATCGGCGATCTCGATTCCCACGACGTTGTCTGCCGCCAGCTCGCGGTCGACGGCGCGCTGATCGTGATCTCGGTCGACTACCGCCTTGCGCCTGAGCACAAGTTTCCCGCCGCACCCGAGGACGCTATCGCCGCGACCGGATGGGTCGCCGCCAATGCGCGCGAGCTCGGTATCGACGCCTCGCGCCTCTCGATCGGCGGCGACAGCGCCGGCGGCAATCTCGCCGCGGTCGTGGCGCTCGCCGCGCGCCACGGCAACGGTCCCGCCCTCGCAGGACAGGTGCTGATCTATCCGGCGACCGATTTCGCCATGACGCACGGCTCCCACAGCGAGCCCGAGACCAGCGTGCTGTTGACCCATTCGGTGATCCGCTGGTTTCGCGACCACTATCTCAATGGCGCCGCCGACATCCATGACTGGCGCGCCTCGCCGGCGCGCGCGACGAGCCTTGCCGGCCTGCCGCCGGCCTACGTACTCACCGCCGGCGCCGACCCCCTGCGCGACGAAGGCGCCGAGTACGCCGCGCGCCTCAAGCAGGCCGGCGTGCCCGTCACTTACAAGCATTATCCCGGCCAATTCCATGGCTTCTTCACCATGGGAAAATTGCTGCGAGAGGCCAATGTCGCCGCGCGCGAGATCGGCGCGTGGTTGAAGGGATTGGGCTGAACGCCGCTTGCATGGCCTCTCATCTTCGATCCCTCTTCGCCCTCCCCCTGCGCGGGCTGACATGGCTCGGCGGCCAGGGCACCCGCGCGGTGGCGGCCATCGTGTTCATCGCCGTCGCCGTGCCGCCGCTCGGCGCGCTCCTGCGCCCCTATGTTACCGAGGCGATCTTCCTTCTGCTCTGCATCTCCTTCATGCGCGTCGATCTCGTGGCGCTGTACGGACATCTGCGCCGGCCGGCGCTGGTCGCGGCTGCCACCGCCTGGACCACGATCGGCGTGCCGCTGATCGTCGCCCTCGCCGCTTACGTGACCGGGCTCACCACTAGCTCGCCCGGCCTTGCGCTTGCACTGATGCTCCAGGGCACGGCCTCGCCGATGATGGCCTCGCCGGCGCTCGCCGCGCTGATGGGCCTTGATGCCACCTTGGTGCTGGTCACGCTGGTGACCTCGACCGCGCTCGTGCCCTTCACGGCGTCCCTGTTCGCGAGCCTCTTTCTCGGCGGCATGCTCAGCATCTCGCCGCTGACGCTCGGCCTCAAGCTGCTCGGCATCCTCGCTGCCTCGCTGCTTGCCGCGACGATCATCCGTCGCCTGTTCGGCACCGAGACGATCCAGCGCCACAAGCGGCCGATCGACGGCCTCAACATCGTTATCCTGCTGGTGTTCGCCTCTGCGGTGATGGGCGACGTCGCCACCGACCTCATCGCCGATCCCCTGTTCACGATCGCCGTCGCGCTGCTCGCGTTTATGGTCTACTTCACGCTGCTCGCCGTGACGACGCTGATCTTCCGTCGCATCGGCACCGAGCGCGCCTTCGCGATCGGCCTAATGGTCTCCCAGCGCAATCTGGGCCTGATGCTGGCAGCAACCGCCGGCGCGCTGCCGGCGACGACCTGGCTCTATTTCGCGCTGACGCAGTTTCCGATTCATCTTGCGCCGTACATGCTGATGCCGATCGCGCGGCGATTGACCGCGCGCGCAAATACTTCCGACGGGGCGACGGCAAGTAGCGCTACTTAAGCAACGCATAATTCCGGATGTCTGCTTTCGCGCGTAATTGGACGGAGGTCCTAGCTGCGAATGACCCCCTCTACCTGAAGCAGACGTTCAGTGCGGCATTCAGTACAATGCCGGTTAACGCGCATCACTGTTTAAGTGTTTAAATCGCACACAACCTGCTTAGATGTTTAATTCGCAGGCCGCCGGCGGAGCGTATCCCGCGGCCCTCAACGTTGCGGTGACTGAGCGTCCTCAAACGGCTCTTGATCTGCGGCCCACTTTGGCACGCCGTCTTCGGCTGATTGTTCTCGCTTCTACGTTTCGGAGCCTTCTTCGAAGCGTCTCCACTTCTCTAAGCTCCGCCACGATCGCTTGCAGACGTTCGCGCAGGACAGCGCAAGTATAAACCTGACCAGTGCTGGACATTGCTGCCTCAGAATATGATTTGAACTCAGAAGTCGACGAAAACACCAACACCAACGAAGTGAATATTCGCGAGGCCGAAACTCAGTGAGCTAAAGCTGCAGTCGCCAGATGCTCCCAGTACTCTGCCTCTGCGAGCAATTTCCAGCTTCTCTCAGGGTAAAGCGCGGCAGTTTGCCGGCAAAGTGACGCCATTGCGCGAAAGCGGCGGGCAGCTTCCATTCCAACCTCCCGTGTTTTCCCCAACATATTTTTTTATTTTATGGTGGAGTCATCACGATTATCGAACATAACTAAATTTGTTATTTTGTCGCAGTTAATTAGGTTCCGACAGCGTGCCACGCGTGAACTATTTTCGCTTTTGGCTTCACATCAATTTCGAATGCTTCAGTACTAGGTCGTGTTGCGCGCCGATTGCGCATCTCCGCCCAATCGCGCCTCCCCGCCGGAGCGTGCCGGGCGGCAACACAGCTATGCAAGCTCGTGAGCGAGCATCCCAGTGTCAGAAACCGAACCGACTGCCACCCGCGAACTCCTTTCTAATTGATCCGTTGCTGAGAACCTGAATCTTATTGGCGATTTAGCCCGGCGCAAATGCCGGGCTTATTCGCCATGCTCATCTCTGCGCCCAGCTCGAAGAACGACCACGTGCGTCGGCACCCGAGCCTTACCGGCGGCCATTCCACCAGCGGTTTCGTTCGGGGCTCACTCCTCGAGCAAGCTATCATTTCCCTTGGGTCCCGCGATGGTCTGACCTGGTGCCGGGCGATAGCGCAACTCGCGCTCGCGAGGTGCCGGGCGGTCAGACGGGTCGCGGCCGAGCTTGGATTGCAGCTCGAGGAGGTCGGTAAAGACGTCGGCCTGGCGGCGCAGCTCGTCGGCGATCATCGGCGGCTGGCTGGCAATGGTGGAGACCACGGTGACCCGCACGCCGCGGCGCTGGACGGCCTCGACCAGGGAGCGGAAATTGCCGTCACCCGAGAACAGCACCATCTGGTCGATATGCTCGGCGAGCTCCATGGCATCCACGGCGAGCTCGATGTCCATGTTGCCCTTGACCTTGCGGCGGCCGGAGGCGTCGATGAATTCCTTGGTTGCCTTGGTCACGACAGTGTAGCCGTTGTAGTCGAGCCAGTCGGTCAGGGGACGGATCGAGGAGTATTCCTGGTCCTCGATGATGGCGGTGTAATAGAACGCCCGCAGCAACGTCCCCTGGCTCTGAAACTCCTTCAGCAGGCGCTTGTAATCGATGTCGAAGCCGAGCGTCTTGGCCGTGGCATAGAGATTGGCTCCGTCGATGAAGAGCGCAATCCGGTTGGAAGATGACATGATGCCTTGACTTCTGGGACGAGGTGGCATGCCGCGGGCTGAGTGCACATTAACGAAGGCGGCACGTTCAAACCCCTTTAAAAGCTCATGCTATACCGGCGATCATTAGCCTTCAAACGATTTGCTGTGAGCCGAAGATTAATTCGCAATATCCAAAGCACGGACAAACGTCTCGGATGAGACAGCGCATCTCCGTGGATTGGGTGAGCCCGGGGCATTCTCGACCTGTCCGCAAGCGCTGCAATCAAATCCTGATGCGCTTCAGTGCGCCATTTCCGCTGACCTATTTAGCCCACCCGCCTGGCGGCAAGAGGGGCTCAACCACATGAACTAGCCACTGCATTTTGCAAGCGTGAGCTGCTGGGAGCGCGTTCGGATTCGGCTCAGGATCTCGCAGCGGGCACACAATGAATCCATGGCGCTGCCAGATTTGAGCCGCATCGCGGCCCATCTTGCCGCGAAGGGTCGAACTGGTAGGGGGGCGCAACACCGGGAGTTTTCGATGTCCGGTTATTTGCGGCTTTGCTTGACGAGTTTAGTTCTTGTTGGAGCTCTTGCAGCGACACCTGCGTTTTCCAACCCTTTTGCCGACTTTTTCGGTAACGCTTCGCGCGAGCCCGCAGCAAGCCCTCCCGTGCAAGCGGAATGCTTGCCGCGGCCCGGCGACTCGCCCGGCGCGGGCCAACACTGGGTCTATCGGCGGGACGGCCATCGCAAATGTTGGTTCCTGGCCGAGGGTGTCACGAGGGTGCAAAAGCCGGCACATCGTCGCGCGGCCAACCGCGGCGCCAATCCCGACCAGAACGATGCCGCGCGGCTCAGGCGGAGCCCGGTGGTTGATGCACGCGCGGAGTTGCAACGCTCCGCACCGGCAGAGGGGGTCCAGCCGCCGCCGCCTGCACGCGAAGTCAAGGTAGCTGATGCCGCTCTCGTTGTCGGCACGGGCACGACGGCCGTGATGCCAGCCGCACCTTTCACCGCTCTTCCCACCGGCCAGTTCACGTCCGAACATGCCGTGCCGTTCCAAATTGACGTGGAGAAGCCCCTCGCGGCGGTACGCGACGCGGCCGCCGCCTCGGTGCCACCGGCTATTCCGGTGGGCATGCCCCCTGCGGAGGCGGGCGATGGAGGAAAGGGCTGGACAGCAACCTGGCTGGGCTTGCTGCTGATGGTCCTGGGAATCGGCTCTGTCTTAAGCTCGAGCCGCGTGCTGCGCGAAGCGGTGCTGTTGCGCAGTTAACGGAACGAAGCCCTGGCGCCACACCAGGCGGAGGAGCCCCAGTTCGGCGCGGACTGGCGGCTGGCGTGTCGCCTGATCGGCAACTCAATCTCGAGGTCGAGGCAGCGCCGGCGGCGTGACGGCCGCAAACTTTCCGCACGTCTTCGAGAACTCGCGCCGACGTCTCAGGCACGGTATCCGTCGCCTTTCAAATGCCGAGGCGTTGGACCGCACGGCGAGGCCTCGTCCTCGCGCGCCCTAACCTGCCCGTGCCGCGCGCCGCAGCGCCTGTGGCGGCTGGCCGAAGGCGCGGATGAAGGCGCGGCGCATTCGCTCGGGGTCGCCGAATCCGGTCACTTCCGCGACGAGCTCGATCGCCTCACGCGAGGACTGCACGCGCTCGCGTGCCGCTTCGAGCCGCAACCGCTCGATCGCCTTGGACGGCGTCGTGCCGGTCTCGGCGGCAAAGGCACGGGCGAAATGTCGCGCGCTCATGCCGGCGCGATCGGCAAGGTCCTCCACCGTCAGCGGCGCGTCGAGATTTTCGCGCGCCCAGGACAACAGTGCGCCGAAGCGGCCGTTCGGCGCCTTCAGCTCCAGCAGCGAGGAGAATTGCGACTGGCCGCCGCTGCGGCGATGATAGAGCACGAGCTGGCGCGCGGTCTGCTGCGCGATCTCTTCGCCGTGGTCCTCGGTGACCATCGCGAGCGCGAGATCAATGCCCGCGGAGATGCCTGCCGAGGTCCAGACATTGCCGTCGCGGGTGAATATCTGGTCCGGCTCGAACTTCACCTTGGGATATCGCGCGACGAAATCGCGCGTCCGCCCCCAATGAGTGGTGGCGCGGCGCCCGTCGAGCAGGCCGGCTTCGGCCAGCACGTAGGCACCCGAGCAGACGCTGGCGACCCGCACGCCCCGCCGCGCCAGCCGCTGCACGAAGGCGCGCGTGACCTCACAGCGCGCGGCGTCCGCGACGCCCGCGCCGCCGGCCACGACCAGGGTCGTGATCGCATTCGCCGACTTGAAATCGCGCGTCATCATCTCGACCCCGGAGGAGCTGCGCACGAGGCCCGCTTTCGCCGCCAGCACGCGAATGCCCGGGGCCATGCCGGTGCAGCGCGCTGCGACCTCGAATGCCGAGATCGGGCCCGCCGCGTCGAGCAACTGAAAATCCGGGAAGATCAAGATGCCGATCATGGTCATGTCCGAAACTGAGGGAATTACGTCATTTCGGACGGAAGGGCACCATGCGATCCTGCCGGCGTCAAGCTCATTCTCGGAGGCTCCCATGTCGTCACCGCTCCAGATCGGACTCCTGGTGTTTCCGCGTGTCACCCAGCTCGACTTCACCGGGCCCTTGCAGGTGTTCGCCATGCTTCCGGGCGCGAGGCTGCACCTGATCTGGAAGCGGATCGAGCCCGTGCCGAGCGATTCCGTGCTGACGCTGACGCCGACCACGACCTTTGCCGACTGCCCGCAACTTGACGTCATCTGTGTGCCCGGCGGCGGCGGCACCAACGACCTGCTCAACGACGAGGAGGTGCTCGATTTCCTGCGCCGGCAGGCCGAAGGCGCCAAATACGTCACCTCGGTCTGCACGGGATCACTGGCGCTTGGCGCCGCCGGCCTGTTGAAGGGCTACCGCGCCGCCACCCATTGGAGCGCGATGGAGATGCTCAGCCAGTTCGGCGCAACGCCGACCAGGACACGCGTCTGCATCGACCGCAACCGCATCACCGGCGGCGGCGTCACCGCCGGCATTGATTTCGCGCTGACCCTGGTCTCGATCCTGGTCGACCGCACCACGGCGGAAGCAATCCAGCTCCAGATGGAATACAATCCCGCCCCGCCGTTCAATTCAGGCTCGCCCGACACCGCGCCTGCCGAGGTGCTGGCCCTGCTCCGCGAACGCGGCGCGCAAAACCAGGCGCGGCGGCTCGAGGCGGTGAAGCGCGCAGCGGAGCGGATGGCGTAGCCTGCGCTCTCGCGTCCCCGACGCGGCCAACATGTAGCGCTGCGCTGCGTCTGGGGCACGTGACCTTCGTGCTGGTCCCCCAAAGAAAAAGGCCGCTCGGTTTCCCAAGCGGCCTTTCCTGTCTTACGGCGGCTGCACATTCCATCGGGCGATTTCGAACTTCCAGACCGGGGGCCTATCTCCGCGATCGAGTCCTGGTCGGCGGCCGCTGCATCTCGGGACAGTCGCGAACTGTTGCCCGAACCGAACGCGATGGTCTCCCATCTCCGTAAGATGGGACCATTGAGCCGCATCGCTGGCGTGAGCGCAACGCCGGCGCAGGCGGCATCCCCGCTGTTCCCGTTGTCCCCAGCGGCGCGAAACGGATGCGCGTGCATCCAATGTCGCGATAAAGATTCGCGTCCGGGCAGACGCTCAGTTGGCCGGGGTCCAGGGCTGATAGTCGCCGGTCGCCTTCGGCCGCCGCCCGCTGGCAAGGGTCGAGCCCGAAGGACGGTAGGCCTTCGGCGTACCGGTGAGATTCGGCTGGTGCGGCTTTTCCCACTCGCGCGGCTGATAGTTGGTCTCGGTCGGCGGCACATCGACGACGTGATGGATCCAGCCGTGCCAGGACGGCGGGATGCGGCTCGCTTCGGCATAGCCGTTATAGACGACCCAGCGCCGCTCGAAGCCGAGCGTCGGATCAATCGCCCCGCCGCGAGTGCGATAATAGAGATTGCCCTGCTCGTCCTGGCCGACCAGCTCGCCGTACCGTTTGGTCCAGAGCTGGGTGCCAAACGTCTGGCCATTCCACCAGGTGAAGAACTTGAGAAAGAATTGTTTCATGCGGCAAGGCCCTGCTTCCTCGGGTCCTGATGCCATCCGAACGGCGAAATGTCCAGTTCGGAGGGTGCGTCGGTGCCTCCGCAGATCCGGCTACCGAGCAAGATCTGCCGCAAAGCGGCCGCGATCCATTCATCCCGGGTACAGCGGCAGCGGCTGAAGCTCTCTTTCGCACGCAAACCGGCGTGATCCCAGGAACCCCAACGCTTTCATAGGGTTTGCTTCCGGGAAAGGAGTTTGACCATGAACAGTCTGAAATACCTGAGTGCTGCCGCGGCGATGGCGTTGGTTCTTCCCTTGGCGAGCCCGAGTTTCGCGCAGAGTCGTGCCGCCGTGGTCGGAGCGGGCGGCGCCCATGTCGGCGGTGGCGGCGGTGGTGGCGGTGCTCATTTCGGCGGAGGCGGTGCACGTATGGGCGGCGGCGGCGCCGCGTTCCATGGCGGTGGCGGCAATTTCGGGGCCGGTGCAGCGGTTCGTCCGAGCGGCGGCAGTTTCGCGGCCGGCACTGCGATGCGTCCCAGCGGTGGCAGTTTCGCGGCCGGCACGGTGAGCCGCCCCGCGATGTCGCCGTCCTTCAGCGGCAGCCGCAGCGTCGCAACCGCGGGCAACTGGCAGGGCGGGAGCAACTGGAGCGGTCGCCACTGGCATCATCGGCGCGGCGGCTTCTGGCCCGGCTTCGCGGCAGGTGCGGCGATCGGCGGCCTCGGCTCGTACGCCTATTACGGCGGCGGCTATGGCTATTATGACGACCCCTATTACTACGACAGCTATTATGATGAGCCGACAGTGGCCGTGGTGCCAGACAGCGGCGGCGACTCGTACGCTTATTGCGCGCAGCGCTACAAGTCGTACGACCCGGCATCGGGTACGTATCTCGGCTATGACGGCCAGCGGCATCCCTGCCCGTAAGCCGATCTGTGGCATTTGAAGCAAAAGGCGTCGCAGCGATGCGGCGCTTTTCTCGTATTGGTCGTGCGCTTCACTTGCTTCGCGCCACTTTCGGATCACGCTTCATTCAAATGGACCTTTATTCACCGCGCCGTGCATATCAATTGCCATCCAATCCAAAATTGACCCGACCCACGATTCGCGGATATCACCATCACAGTGGGGACCTCGATTGCTGGGAAGTGTCATGCCGCGTATTCTCGTGGTTGATGACGATCCGATGGTCGGCGCGACCATCGAAGTCCTCCTCCAACGTCAGGGCTTCGACGTCACGCTGACCGACGGCGGAGAAACGGGATTGGCTGCGCTCGAAACACAGGCTTTCGACGTGATGCTGGTCGACATCTTCATGCCGCACATGCGCGGCTTCGAGTCCATCCGCATCTTTCACGAGCGCGCGCCGGCCACGCCGCTGATCGCGATGTCCGGCTACGCCTTCGCCTCATCCGCCTCGCCTTCCCCCGACTTTCTCCGCATGGCGCTGGAGCTCGGCGCGACCCGCTGCCTGCGCAAGCCGTTCACCCCGGACGCGCTGCTGACCACGATCCGGGAATGCCTCGCCGGTGCCGCCGAGAGCGCACAGCCGAAGGACAAGAAAGAAGCCCCTTGATCCCAACGCAGCGCGTCATTCTCGGTGCTGGACTTGCCATCCTCCTGATCATCACCGCAGCCTCGATCGCCCTCGACTTCAAGTCGCGGTCCGATGCGGCCTGGGTCAACCACGCCGTCCAGGTGCAGAAGAAGATCTCCGACCTGCGCGTGCTGCTGCGCCGTGCCGAGAGCGCCGCGCGCGGCTACGAGCTCTATCGCAGCGCGGGTTTCAGCGATGAGTTCCAGGCAGTCCGCGCCCGGATCGCGCCGGCCCTCGCCGAGCTCAAGCGCGACGTGCGCGACCATCCGGATCAGGTCGCGCTGCTGGAGGGCACGGAGCCGCTGGCGCTGCGCCGGATCGAGATCGCCGCCGCGGCGATGCGCCTGCGCACTGAGAACGACCAGGCCGGCATTGCCGCACTTAACGGCAAGGCCGAGGGCCGCGGCCTCATGGACACGGTGATGCGCAATCTCGACCATCTGAGCGCCGAGGAAGAACGCCTGCTCACCGCGCGCTCCCAGGATTCGCGCCGCACCGGCATCGTGCTGCTCGGCATCGACGTTGCGGGCGCCGTGCTGATCCTGCTCCTTGTCGCGCTGGTGATGCGCGAGAGCCGGCGGACCACTGTCGCGCTCCAGAGCACGCTGACCGAGACCACGGCCGCCAAGGAGGCGCTCGAGGCAGCGGTGGCCGAGCGCACCGAGCATCTGGTCGCAGCCCATGACGAGCTGCGCCTGTCGGTCAACGTGCTCCAGAGCACGTTTCGCAGCATGGCGGAGGCGGTGCTGGTTATCGATGCCGAGGGCACCGTCCTGCTATCCAATCCGGCCGCCGAGCGCATGTTGTTGCATCGTGCCGGCATGAATTTGCGCAATCTGCGCGCGCTGTCCGATGTGTTTCACGGCGACGGCGTCACGCCGCTGAGGGCCGACGAGCTGCCGTCGACGCGCGTGCTGCGCGGCGAGCAGTTCGAAGAGCTGGAGATGATCGTCCGCCCGCACAGCGACAATTCTCCCCGCCATCTCATGATCAGCGGCCGGCCGATGCGGGATGGGCAAGGTAA
The DNA here is from genome assembly GCF_023073795.1 of Bradyrhizobium sp. 159. Classification (NCBI taxonomy): domain Bacteria; kingdom Pseudomonadati; phylum Pseudomonadota; class Alphaproteobacteria; order Hyphomicrobiales; family Nitrobacteraceae; genus Bradyrhizobium; species Bradyrhizobium sp. 159. The sequence continues at coordinate 145,278 of NZ_JADPKE010000050.1, forward strand.
TATCTCCGGCGCTGTGCTGGTTTATCACGACGCCACCACCTCGCGCGAGACAGAGCGCCAACTCTATCAGTCGCAGAAGCTGGATGCCATCGGCAAGCTGACCGGCGGCGTCGCGCACGACTTCAACAACATGCTGACCGTGATCTCCGGCAACACGGAGACGCTGGTGGCGAGCCTGAAGGACCAGCCCGAGCTCCAGCGCACGGCGCGGCTGATCGACGATGCCGCCGAGCGCTGCGCCGACCTGATCCAGCATCTGCTGGCGTTCGCGCGCAGGCAGCCGCTGCAGCCGCGCAACGTCGAGATCAGCGCCGCGGTCGCGGATATCGCAAAGCTCCTGCGCCCCACTCTCGGGGAGCAGATCCAGATCGAGACCGTGCTGGAACAGGGGCCGATGACGGCGCATATCGATCCGTCCCGGCTCACCAATGCCGTGCTCAACATGGCGATCAACGCTCGTGACGCCATGCCGAACGGCGGCAAGTTGCTGTTCGAGGCCCACCGGGTCGAGCTCGACGAGGCCTATGCGCAGAACAATCCGGACGTCCGGCCCGGCCCTTACGTGATGCTCGCCGTCAGTGACACCGGCACCGGCATGCCGGCCGAGGTCCAGCAGAAGGCATTCGAGCCGTTCTTCACCACCAAGGAAGTCGGCAAGGGCTCGGGCCTTGGGCTGTCCATGGTCTACGGCTTCGTCAAGCAGTCCGGCGGCCATATCAAGATCTACAGCGAAGAAGGCTACGGCACCACGATCAAGCTCTATCTGCCGCCGGGTGAAGGCACGGTTGATGTGGCCACTCCCGTCGCGCCGCAGGCCCAAGGCGGCGCCGAGACCATCTTCGTGGTCGAGGACGACACCTTGGTGCGCAACTTCGTCACCGCGCAGCTGCAGAGCCTCGGCTACAAGACGGTGGCCGCGCCCGACAGCCGGGCCGCGCTGCAATTGATCGAGGCCGGCCAGCCGTTCGATCTGCTCTTCACCGACGTCGTCATTCCCGGCGGCATGAGCGGCCGCGAGCTCGCCGAGGAGGTGGCCAAGCGCCGGCCAGGGCTGAAGGTGCTCTACACCTCCGGCTATACCGACAACGCCATCGTCCACCACGGCAAGCTCGACGACGGCGTGTTGCTGCTGACGAAACCCTACCGCCGTAACCAGCTCGCGGAGATGATCCGGAAGGCGCTGGGCGGCGGGATCGCGGCAACCAAAATTAGCGCGTCGCCAGCACCACGGCGGCCAGCGTGAAGATCAGCGCGGCGATCTGGCCCGCGCCAAGCGGCTCGCCGAGCGCGATCGCCGAGGCGACGACGCCGATGACCGGCACGGCCATGGTGCCGATCGCGGCGACAGAGGCGGGCAGGCGCGCGAGCGCGGCGAACCAGCTGACATAGGCGATGCAGAACTGCACCACGGTCGAATAGACCAAGAGCCACCAGCCGAGCGGCGTCACCCGCGACAGATGCGTGGTCTCGACCAGGAGGCCGATGATCGAGATCAGCAGGCAGCCGATGCCGATCTGCCAGGCCGCCGCCGTGATCGGCGGCAGGCGGATCGGGTACTTTTTCGAGAACACCGTGCCGACGGCAAAGCCGAACGCGCCGCACAGCGCCATGATGATGCCCGGCAGCTTTTCCGCGCTGGCGGCAATGCCATTGCCGCCCATGATCGAGGCAAGACCGGCAAAGGCCATTGCCAGCCCCAGCGTGCGCAAGAGGGTCGGCCGCTCCCCCAGCACCGGCCAGGCGATGATCGAGGCCCAGACCGGCATGGTGTAGGCGATCAGCGCCGCCTCGCTCGCCGGCAGCCAGAGCAGCGCCAGACCCATCAGCACCATCCAGCCGGTGACGTTGAGCACCGCGGCGGTAAGTAAGCGCGGCCAGACCGCGCCCTCGACCCGCAGGCTCTGCCGTCGCACGACCGCGAGCAGCGCCAGCAGCACCGCGCCGAGCACGCCGGTGACCCCGCGCAGCGTCAGCGGCGGCAGCTCGGCGAGCAGGAATTTCGTCACCGGCCAGTTGAAGCCCCAGCCGATCGAGGTGATCGCGAGGAACATCAGTCCGGCCGGGGCGATGCGCGGCCGCGCATCCCGGCGGGTCGAATCATGCATGGGGTTGGTCCGGCAAAATCGAAGGTCAGCTTGGCGCGGATTCGCTGCGCAAACCACCACCTCGGGGGGCATGCCTGCCCTCACCTTCCGTAGGGCTACGTGAGTCCCGCTGACGCAATCCCATCGGCCAAAAATATACCTGCCCTGTGAACAGCGGGATGAAGAGTTGCGAACAGTGCGGCATGCAAATTTTTTTGGTTGGGAATCCCTGAGGACTCACTGATACTTGGCTCCACAGCAGGCGCGGCCGAGACCCCTGTTATCCCCCACAATCCACCATATTTAGTATTTGATTCAGGAACTCGCACTAGTTCTTGACGGGCGCAACGGAGAGTCCTAGCTTTCGGTCCGTTCGGCGCGAGTGAGTTTGCGTCCCGCCGGCACTCCCCCAAAGGGTCTCGCAAATCAACACTCCGCCCGCCAGCCAAAGGCAGCGGATGAGGGCTTGTCTGCCCTTTGATGGAGGACGTTTCGGGCGCCAGAACGGGCCGGCAACAGGCTCGCATGGCAACGGTTGAAGTGACGGCGGGGCGTTGAACGCATGTCGGGCTCATTCCCTTGGGGGCGGATGGGCCTGGACATGCCGGCGGATGTGAGGTGCGCGCACCGAACAATCGCGTCGGGAGAACAAGGGCCGGGTTCACCGGCTGAACTGCGATGCCCGAGGCCGAACGGCCAAAAGGACTCGCGAAGCGAAATGTCGACCGGAACGCCTGAACGGAGGCGGTTCGGTCAAAGATTAAGGACGGGGCAAGACCATGCGGATTGAGCGGCGCCACACCACTTCGGGACAGTCACCTTATGCGGGAATCGATTTCCGGCTGACCACGTCGGAGATTCGCAATCCCGACGGCTCGGTCGTGTTCAAGCTGGAGAACGTCGAGGTGCCGACCGAATGGTCGCAGGTCGCCTCCGACGTCCTCGCCCAGAAATATTTCCGCAAGGCCGGCGTCGCCGCGCGCCTGAAGAAGGTCGAAGAGGAATCCGTCCCCTCCTTCCTGTGGCGCTCCGTGCCCGACACCGAGGCGCTTTCTGTCCTGCCTGAGAAAGAGCGCTATGTCAGCGAGCTCAGCGCAAAACAGGTGTTCGATCGCCTCGCCGGCTGCTGGACCTATTGGGGCTGGAAGGGCAAGTATTTCTCGACCGAGGAAGATGCCCAGGCCTTCTTCGACGAGCTCCGCTACATGCTCGCCATGCAGATGGTCGCGCCGAACTCGCCGCAATGGTTCAACACCGGCCTGCACTGGGCCTATGGCATCGACGGCCCCGGCCAGGGCCATTATTACGTCGACCCCTTCACCGGCAAGCTGACCAAGTCCAAGTCGGCCTATGAGCACCCGCAGCCGCACGCCTGCTTCATCCAGGGCGTCGGTGACGACCTCGTCAACGAGGGCGGCATCATGGACCTCTGGGTCCGCGAGGCGCGCCTGTTCAAATACGGCTCCGGCACCGGCTCCAATTTTTCGCGCCTGCGCGGCGAAGGCGAAAAGCTCTCCGGCGGCGGCCGCTCGAGCGGCCTGATGAGCTTCCTCAAGATCGGCGACCGCGCCGCCGGCGCCATCAAGAGCGGCGGCACCACGCGCCGCGCCGCCAAGATGGTCGTGGTCGACGTCGATCACCCCGACATCGAGACCTATATCGACTGGAAGGTGAAGGAGGAGCAGAAGGTCGCCGCCCTCGTCACGGGATCCAAGATCAACCAGAAGCACCTGAAAGCGGTGCTGAAGGCCTGCGTCAATTGCGAAGGCTCGGGCGACGATTGCTTCGACCCCGAGAAGAACCCTGCCCTGCGCCGCGAGATCAAGCTCGCGCGCCGCAGCCTGGTGCCTGACAATTACATCAAGCGCGTCATCCAGTTTGCCAAGCAAGGCTACAAGGACATCCAGTTCGACACCTACGACACCGACTGGGATTCGGAAGCCTACCTCACCGTCTCCGGCCAGAACTCCAACAACTCGGTCTCGCTGAAGGACGATTTTCTGCGCGCCGTGGAAACTGACGGCGACTGGAATCTGACGGCTCGCACCTCCAAGAAGGTGACGAAGACGCTGAAGGCGCGCGACCTCTGGGAGAAGATCGGCCACGCCGCCTGGGCCTCGGCCGACCCGGGCCTGCACTTCAACACCACGATGAACGACTGGCACACCTGCAAGGCGTCCGGCGACATCCGCGCGTCCAATCCGTGCTCGGAATACATGTTCCTGGACGACACGGCGTGCAACCTCGCTTCCGCCAATCTGCTGACGTTCTACAACACCACGACGAAGCATTTCGACGTCGAGGGCTACGAGCATCTCTGCCGGCTCTGGACCCTCGTGCTCGAAATCTCGGTGATGATGGCGCAGTTCCCGTCCAAGGCGATCGCCGAGCTCTCCTATGAGTTCCGCACGCTCGGCCTCGGCTACGCCAATATCGGCGGCCTGCTGATGACCATGGGCCTGCCCTATGACAGCAAGGAAGGCCGCGCGCTCTGCGGCGCCCTGACTGCGGTGATGACCGGCATCACCTACAAGACCTCGGCCGAGATCGCCTCCGAGCTCGGCACGTTCCCCGGCTACAAGAAGAACGCCGCGCACATGCTGCGCGTGATCCGCAACCACCGCCGCGCCGCGCATGGCGAGTCCTCCGGCTATGAGGCGCTCAGCGTCAACCCGGTGCCGCTCGACCACGCCTCGTGCCCGCAGCAGGACCTGGTCGCGCATGCCAAGGCGGCCTGGGATGCGGCGCTTGCCCTCGGCGAGCAGCACGGTTATCGCAACGCCCAGACCACGGTGATCGCGCCGACCGGCACGATCGGCCTCGTCATGGATTGCGACACCACCGGCATCGAGCCCGACTTCGCGCTGGTGAAGTTCAAGAAGCTCGCCGGCGGCGGCTACTTCAAGATCATCAACCGCGCGGTCCCCGCAGCGCTGCGCGCGCTCGGCTATCGCGAGAGCGAGATCGCGGAGATCGAAGCCTACGCCGTCGGCCACGGCTCGCTCTCCAACGCGCCGGGCATCAACGCCTCGACCCTGAAGACCAAGGGCTTCACCGATGAAGCCATCGCCAAGGTCGAAAAAGCCCTGCCGACCGCCTTCGACATCAAGTTCGCCTTCAACAAGTGGACCTTTGGCGAAGACTTCATCCGCGACCAGCTCGGCATCGGCGCTGAAGCCATTGCAGCCCCCGGCTTCGACCTGCTCCAGGCCGTTGGCTTCACCAAGCGCGAGATCGAGGCGGCCAACGTCCACATCTGCGGCGCGATGACGGTGGAAGGTGCTCCGCACCTCAAGGCCGAGCACTATCCGGTGTTCGACTGCGCCAATCCCTGCGGCAAGATCGGCAAGCGCTATCTCTCGGTCGAGAGCCACATCCGCATGATGGCGGCGGCGCAGCCCTTCATCTCGGGTGCGATCTCCAAGACCATCAACATGCCGAACGACGCCACGGTGGAGGACTGCAAGTCCGCCTACATGTTGTCGTGGAAGCTCGCGCTGAAGGCCAACGCGCTCTATCGCGACGGCTCCAAGCTCTCCCAGCCGCTCAACTCGCAGCTCATTAGCGACGATGAGGACGAGGACGATGCGGTCGAGCAGCTCTACGAAAAGCCTATGGCGGCGCGCGCCGCCCAGGTGTCGGAGAAGATCGTCGAGAAGCTGGTCGAGCGCATCATCGTGATGCGCGAGCGCGAGAAGATGCCGGATCGGCGCAAGGGCTACACCCAGAAGGCCGTCGTCGGCGGGCATAAAGTCTACTTGCGCACCGGCGAGTATGACGACGGCCGTCTCGGCGAGATCTTCATCGACATGCACAAGGAAGGCGCCGCGCTCCGCTCCTTCATCAACAACTTCGCCATCGCGGTGTCGCTCGGCCTGCAATACGGCGTGCCGCTCGACGAATATGTGGATGCCTTCACCTTCACCCGCTTCGAGCCGGCGGGCCCCGTGCAGGGCAACGACAGCATCAAGTACGCGACCTCGATTCTCGACTACGTCTTCCGTGAGCTCGCGGTGAGCTACCTCAGCCGCTTCGATCTCGCCCATGTCGATCCCAACGAGACCGGCTTTGACGCGCTCGGCAAGGGCGTCGAGGAAGGCAAGGAGCCGGACGAGGACGGCGGCCACCACGCGACCAAGCTGGTCTCGCGCGGCCTTACCCGCTCGCGCACGGACAAGCTCGTCGTGATGCGCGGCGGCTCGACCGCGGTCTCGCAGGGCAACGACAGCGCGCCTGCCGGCGGCAGCCGCGTCACCTCGCTCGCCTCCCACGGCGCCACCGCCCGCAGCGCCGGCGACGCCCTCGAAGGCGCAGTCGCGCTGAAGCAGGAAGCGAGCCACGATCTATCGCCAACAGAGAAGCTCGAGCAGCTCCAGTGGAGCAAGGCCGGCACCGCCGCAACCGCCGCCCCCAGCAAGGCCGAGCGCCGCGCGGAAGCGAAGGCCAAGGGCTACGAGGGCGAGATGTGCTCCGAGTGCGGCAACTTCACCTTGGTGAGGAATGGCACCTGCATGAAGTGTGATACGTGCGGAAGTACTACGGGGTGTTCGTGAGTTGCAAGAGACCAGCGATCTCAGGCCCGGGCTCGTCCTGGACAACCAAAAAGGGCGGCCAAAAGGCCGCTCTTTGATACCCCACTCAAGCGCCACCTAATTGTTGATTGAGGCGTAAGCAACGTCAGACTTAGCTTATGAGCGTCAAGACTACTACTTAGGGTTTGCCGGATTGTGTTCCGGCTTTTTTTATGAGGCTTCCATTGGCGGCAGATAACATGGAAAAGCTCAGAGAAATTTATATCTTCGTGGCCTTTTTAGTGGGTGTCGGCTGTCTCCTGCTGGCAGCTTTCCAAGCCTGGTCAGGCAACATGAAGTCGGCGGCCGGTTTGGGAACGGCTTTTGTGGTGTGCGGGATCTTCCTATTCTGGTCGCAGATAAAAACGTTCAAGGTCTGGGAGGTTCAAGTCGAGCTTCGTGAGACGTTGGATCGAGCCGAAGAAATTATCGGAAGGGTGCGAAAGCTCGCAGCGATAAGCGCCCGTGCAAGCTATTTGACGATCGCATGGGCAACCGCTTGGGCACGCCCACCGCGGCGGAGAAGCAGGCCGTACTTGATGACATCGATGACCAGCTTGCTGAGCTGAAGGTTACGCCGGACGAGCGGGCGGTCATCATTCGCCCTTGGCTGAAGATGATCAAAGCAGATTTCTTCTTTCTCTATACGAGGGTAATTCGCGGAATCGCCACCCTCAAAAACAAGGAACTCGTCGCTGCGATACACGCCACAAATGGCCAAAAAGCCAACGAGGCAGCAATGGCTCATTCGAACTTGATCACGCCGTGGTCAAAGAAGACCAACGCCGACTTCAGGGCTATGGACCGGTTGGGAACAAGACTTTGGTGGAAGTCATCGACGAATGGATGCCGGAGAAGGGAGGGTGGTTGTCGGACAAAGAACTCGCGGCGGTCGCTGTATTCAAGGCTGAGCTTCTAAAACAGGCCGCAGATAGCGAGAAGAAGGGTGGCTACACCCGCGAGGCTGCGAACTACTTCGACGCTTTGTCGAAACTTGAGACCGAGAAGTCTCAAGAGATTTGGAACGCATCGAAGAAGTAACGGATAATTTTCGCATGCGCCCCTCATTTCACACGGCATCTCGCCGAAATTGTCTTTGCCGTCGAGCCCTTCCCCCCTAAACTCCCGACCCCACCGGCACAGGTTCCGACGGGCCCGGTAGCAGCGGAGTCAAGTTATGCCCAAACCGGAAAGCTTCCCGATCGAGAAGATCTTCGTTCCCACGAAGCAGAAGAAAGCCATCAAGCCCGAGGTCGTCGGGGAGATCGCCGAAAGTATTCTGGACATCGGACAGCAGGCTCCCATTTCCGTTTGGCGCGACGGAGACCGCCTCGTTCTAGTCGAGGGACTGCATCGGCTCGAAGCCTGCAAGGCGCTCGGCGAGACGACCATTCTCGGCGTGGTCGTCACAGTGGAGTTTGCTGAGCACAAGCCCCTGCTCGCCGAGCGACCCGAAGTCGAGGCAGAGCGTATCAAGATGGCGCGATTGAAACAGTTGCGCCTGGAGAAAGAAGCCGCGGGGGCATCGACGGCTGCCTTGAAGGGCGCTGGCGCAACGGAAGCGCCGCGCAGCCGTCCGACGAAAGGCGACCGCGACAATTCGAGGGCATCGCAGGGCCGGACTGCGAAAGCGAAACCCAAGACATTGTCGGACTGGATCACGCAGCAAAAGGGCAGCGGCGGCCGCTATTGATGGCCGGGATTACAGCGAGATTGAACCAAATGCCCCATTATAAATCGATCAGTTCGTCGTCGTTCTGGGGCATCGATAGCCGCAAGCCGCGGCTATCTCTCCTTGCATTACCGCGATCCTCTCACGCCGCTTTCGCCTGCTCCGGCGACGCCGTCTCCATCGCGCGCATGTAGAGATCGAGCAGGCTTTCGCGCTCATCGCGCTCGTTCTTATCTTCCTTGCGCAGCTTGATGATCTCCTTGAGGATTTTCACGTCGAAGCCTTCGCCCTTGGCTTCCGCGAAGACTTCCTTCTTCTGTTCGCTCAACTCCTGCATTTCGCTGTCGAGGTTCTCGATCCGCTCGACGAAGGAACGGATCTTGCCGCCGGGAATGGTGATGTCGGACATGGTGCCTCCTCGCTGACTGAGGTCGCGAAAATGACCGCAAAGAAATAACCAATGTGTTAACCTCGCCGCCGCCCACATTGCCCTGTGGAAAAACGCCGAGAGAGCCGTTCCATGGCCGAGCTTCGCTTCGATGACGGCGCCGCCTATGAGCAGGTGATGGGAGTCTGGAGCCGTTCGGTCGGCGAGATCTTTCTCGCCTGGCTTAGGCCACCACAAGGGCTGCGCTGGATCGATGTCGGCTGCGGCAATGGCGCGTTCACTGAGCTCATTCTTGCACGCTGCGCGCCCAGCACCGTGCAGGGCATCGATCCGTCCGAGGGACAGCTCGCGTTTGCCCGCACGCGACCCGGCGCGCGCGGGGCCGTGTTTCAAACGGGCGGTGCCATGGCACTGCCCTTTGAGGCGGAAAGTTTCGATGCCGCAGTCATGGCATTGGTTCTCGTGTTCGTGCGGATCCCCTCGAAAGGTGTCGCGGAATTGGCGCGCATCGTTCGTCCCGGCGGCCTCGTTGCGACCTACATGTGGGACATGCTGGGCGGCGGATTTCCGCTCGATCCGATCCTCGATGAGATGTACGCGATGGGGCTGTCGCCGACGCGTCCGCCGCATATGGAAGTGTCCACTCTAGCGGCGCTTCAGGGCCTTTGGAGCGCGGCGGGCTGCAGCAGATCGAGGCCCGCGAGATCACCGTGCAGCGGACGTTTGCGGATTTTGACGAGTTCTGGAATGTCGAGACGAAGGCCCCCTCCACCGCACCCGTGATCGCGGTCATGCCGGCGGCCGACGTCGCCGCACTCATGCAGCGCGTGAGGGCGCGCCTGCCCACTGATGCGGACGGCCGCATCACCTGCAGCGCCCGCGCGCACGCGATCAGCGGACGTAAGCCGCGCTGAACATGTGGGGAAGCAGGAATTCCTGTGACAACCCGCAGGAATCGCGGTGACAGTGCACTAAATTCGTCCGCCATCGCCGCCCTGCCGAATCTGCGGCTCGATTCACGCTTGGTCGGTGTCAATTAAGTGCACTGTCACCGTAATTCATGCGCCGGAGACGCTAGCGGCCTCGCTCCGCCCGGCTCCCGAGCCCGCCATAATTTTTCCTTTGCACACGCGTTGTGTTGGACAGCGGCGAGACCTATCCTTCCAGTGATCGGACCGCCTCCCATTGACGCCCGACCGGATGGAGAGCGAAACGAGCGACCCCAACCCTGATACCCACAAGCCTGATGCCGACAAGCCTGACACCGCCAAGCCGGACGAGGCGCGCGCCGACGGCGGGCTGGCGCGAGCCTATGACCGGATCAAGAGCGCAGAGGAAGACCTTGCGCGGCTGGACCGGCTGGTTTCCGGAATGGAACGCAACAGCGAAGGCCAGCGGGCCTCGCACGCCAGGGCCGGTGCGACGGCAGCCGCAACTTCCGAAAGCAAGGCGCTCGCGCCTGATGCCAAGGTTCGCGATCACGGCTTGAAGGGAGACCGGACCATGGTGCGCGCTTTGGTCGGCCTGGTGCTGGCAATCGGCCTTCTCGGTGCCGCCTTCGCGTCGCAATATCGCGATGAGGCCAAATCGATCAGCACGTCGATCATGGCACGATGGGTTCCGTCGGCCGCGAGCAAGCCCCCGCCCGCGGTGGAAAGTCCGGCGCAGCCGCCGGCAGTGCAACTGGCTGCTGCGGATGAGTCGAGCCCGATGCCCGCGCCGCCGATAGCTAAGGAAACGGAAAGCGCCCCAAAGCCTGGCGCCACAGCGCCTGACCCGTCATCGTCTGATCTTGCGCAATCGCTCAAGGCCATCACGAGCGAGCTTGCGAGCATCAACGGGAAGCTTGAACAACTGAAAAGCCGCAACGAGCAGACCCAGCGTGAGCAGGCCGACACCATTCAACAGCTCAAGGCGGCGCAGGAGAAGGATGCCGCGGACAATGCGCGCCTCGCCGCGCAGGTCCAGGCGCTGCAAACGCAACTCACCGCTTCGTCCGCGTCTGCAGCCGCGAAGCCCGTCGTGCGAAGCGTGACGAACAACGATGCGGCTGCGCATGCCCGGCCGCACGTATCAGCGGCCGAACCCCGACGGCCCAGACCGCCGCGAGGCCCCTGGATGCCTCCGCCGCCCTACATGGTCGAACCTTACGGCTATCCGGATTGGTGAGCCCGCAGGGCGGGCTTTTTTCCCGAAGGCGCGATTGGATTTGAAGGTCCAGAACACCTTGTATGACACGCTGTGCCGGCGATCGTCGTCCTCGATCGCGATGCCGGAGTACCTGTGCTGCGCTTCATGATCCGGTAGCTTCGACCGTGGATGTCAGAGAGGATGCGATTCCGAATCCGTTGACGGTCTCCGCCTTGCTGATGTTGACGCCATGGAGCCGCGAGCGAAAGTGCGCAGCGGTTTTCCGCAAAGATCATGCTCAAACAAATAGCCTAGATTGCATTAACCAAGTCCATCATCTGCGCTGGTCGCACTCCCGAAACGGCATGCCAAAGAAAAGCAAGCGCCTCCTCTCTCGCCTTCGCAAGCTCCGGCGAGGCGCCCGGTGGATGCGCAAGACGTTCGTGCGATCACCGCGGATGGTTCGGATCGCGGCTGGCGTCGCAATCCTGCTTGCGGCCATCGCGCTTCTGAACATGGCCTATCAGTTGATCCGCAAGCCGACCGAGTTGTTCGTCCTTCTCGGACATGCCCTCGACAAGGAGCCGGCGGAGACGTGGGCGAATTACGGGTCGCTCTTCCGCACCTATTCCACGGCTGTCGTCACGCCGGAATTGCTGGCTGCGCTGGCGCAGGTCGAAAGTTCCGGCAATCCCGTCGCGCGCACCTATTGGCGCTGGCGATGGAGCTTCAATCCGCTCGCGATCTACCGGCCGGCCTCCAGCGCCGTCGGTCTCTACCAGATGACCGATCCCGCCTTCGCTGAAGCGGCCCGGTTCTGTGTCCGCGGCAACGCAGTCACGGAGACGGCTTGCGGGTTCAACAGCTTCTACATCCGCGCGATCCCGAGCCATGCCGTCGAGCTGGCATCGGTGTATCTGGACCGCCAAGTGGCCTTGGTTCTCACCCTCGCGGGCGATCTCAAGGCAGGCGCGCAACAGAAGCAGGATCTGGCCGCCTTCATCCATCTCTGCGGCGCAGGTCCCGCCACAGCCTATGCGCGCCGCAAGTTTCAGATGCTGGCCGGCGAGCGCTGCGGCGATCACCTCGTCGCAAGCTACGTCGCCAGGGTCAACGCGATGAAGCGGCAGTTTCAGCGCCTTGCGGCGGATGACGGCGATTAGATGATGCGTTTCGCAGACCGTAGGATGGGCGGAGCGACTTGTCCGCCGTAACTCGACGAGCGGAAGCGATACTAACGACGCTGCGCGCGACGACGGGTTTCGCAAGAGCTCGACCCATCCTACGAACTACGCTCTACGCGCGCCTCACCGTATCTCGCTCATCGTCACCTGTCCGGCGATCCCGCTCAACTCGGGCTCTTGCGGCGCAAGCTCCTCGTCGGAAGACGGGCCTACCGAGACTTCGGCCATTCTACGCTTGACCTGTTCGCAAGTCTTGCGGACGTCCTCGGTGAACAGCGCGCATTCTTCGATGCGCTTGAAGATCCTCCGTCCCTCTTCACGATACCCCGCCGCCGTCTCTCGCATGAACGCGATCGCATCATGGACCTGGGCTGTCAGCGCCTCGCATTTGTGCGCGGCGTCGATCAACTCGGTGCCCATGGCCTCGATCTCTTTTGCAGCAGACTCGTAGTCGCGGATGACCGCCTCTGCACTGAGCGCGCCGACGCGCGACACGCCCGCGGTGTGCTCGACGTAATCAGGCAGAGCAATGGAAGTAATAGAGCTTCCCGAGCGTACCGACGCAATGTCCGCTTCGAGTTGGACCAGATTCACTCCGTCCCGTCTGCGCAATTGTTCAACACTTGCCATGATTGATCCTCCCAATACGCACCCCGAACCCTTAACAGCATTGGGTTTATTACGGGGATAAATGTCATTCTACCTCAATGAATCCTTGACAGTCTCAGGTTTGCCATTTTCCTAATCGCTGACGTCGCACGCAGCGATGTTGAACCTGGACGTGCTCAACCTGTTCTGATCGCGGGTGGCGGAGATGGGAGGTGCGCAGGGACTCGAGCTGTCGAGCGAGAAATAAGCGGTTGTGTGAGCGTGGCCCGGAGCGCGCGTGGCGAAATCCGGGTGTTGTGCCCGCGCATGCGGCGCGCGGCCTATCATCGGCCGGCGTTTTCCGCCGACCGCAAGCCGGTCAGTTCTGCGTCCGTCGATGGCCGATCACCACATGCCGCAGAATCTGATGGTTGTTCACCACCAGTATGGCCACCGCCATCCCTCATAGCGGACCCACGACGAAACCAGTGGCGGGCCGTATGGATCGACCCGGTCGTCTTCAGGACGATAGCGATATCGTGGAACGATATAGTAATCCCACGGCGTTGGCCTGAGCACGGGCGCCGTGACGATAAGTCTCTGCTGGGGTTCACGAACGACTTGCGCCTTCCGCGCCCGGGCTTCAGCACCTGACGTTCCAAGGCTGCACAGCACCAGGGCCGTTCCGAGCGCACACGCGGCGGTCATTGTCTTCATGCGTTGGCCTCCTTCCCGCCAGAGTGCGCAAGGACGCAAAGCAAGGCAAGCCTAATTCGTTTTCGACCTGCTCGAACGCCCGCTGCCGGCTTTGGCGAATCCGGCCGCTCCGCCACCAGCCGCCTACTCCCGCGCCCGACGCACCGCCTCCTCCAGCTTCATCCTCTGCTTGTCCCACCGGCTCTGCTCCGCCTCCGCACGTTCATCGAGGGCAGCCCGCTCGGCTTCGATCTCTTCGGTGCGAGCCTCGTGCTCGCGCCTCGCCTTGTCCAGCGCCGCCTGCGTGCTCGCGACCGCCTTGTCGCGGCGTGCGCGCTCCTCGGCGCGGGCGGTCTCCTCTTTCCTGCGCTCGGCTTCGCGCCGCCGCTCTTCCTTCTCGAACGCCGCGGCGGCCTCGCGCGCCTGTCGATCGTCAATCTTGCGGGACGGTGTCTTTGCCGTCTTGGCCGGACGCTTGCTTGGCTTGGGTTTACGTTTCGGCCTGGCCTCGCCGTCGCCGAGGTCAGTCGGCAGTTCGGCGCTTTCGGTGAACGGGCCGTCCGAGCCGACCGGACGCCTGAGCACAACCCCGGGGCTTGCCATGGTCGCGGCGACGATGTCGGGGTCGTCGGTCTCTTTCGCCACACCTTGATGGAACAGGTTGGAGCTGGCGCCCCACGCCTCCAGCGCTGCCTTCATCGAGGGCGCGGCGACCGCCTGGTCGTAGAAGCCGAGCGAAGTCTGATAGGACTTCAGTTTTCTTTTGAGTTTTTTTGGCATCTCGCCCCACGGCCTGGCGACGCACCAGCTTCCGTCGCACCGGCGCCATCATGCCAGTCTGCCCCTGTTTTGCCCGACGAGTCAAACTCTATTCGGGATCGCCGAAGTCAGTCCGGAGCATCGGTGGCACGTGCCCTGCTCGCCCGATGGGAAAAATATTCGGACTCGCAGAACTCTGAAATCCCTCATGTTTTCTACTGTGCATGGGGTTGTTTTCACAACTTTGCTTTGACCGGCCCCGCCCCGCTCGACCTAAGCCCCGAGCAGCGCGTCATATCCGCGCTCACTGAAAGCCAGCAAACAGAAGCCGTGCCCGAACGGATCGGCCAGCATCGCGATCCGCCCATAGGGCGCATCGCTTGCGACAACCTCGAGAATCGCGCCGGCGCGCAGCGCGCGTTCGACGGCGGCATCGACATCATCGACGACGACGTCGATATGCACGGGCGTCCAGTGCCGCGCGTAGCGGCGGCGATCGCCGCCGGCGCCCATTGTGCCGGCCTGCTTGGTGAGCAGATACACCGGCGCCGGCCAGCCCAAGAGCTCGACGAAGTCGGCGCCGAAGCGGCGGCCGACCGTCAGGCCGAATGCTTCGGTGTAGAAGGTCGTCGCTTGCGCGACGTCGGGGACGTCGATGTTGAGGAGGAAGGTCATGATGGACTCGTTGCGCGGTTGCGCAGCGAGCGTAGCCCGAATGGAGCGTCGCGCAATCCGGGATGGCGCCGCAGGTGCAGTCCCGGATTTCGCTTGCGCGCCGGGCGACGGTCTTACGGGATTTCGTACACCGACACCTTGTCCGCGATCCCGCTCAGCGCGACGCTGCGACGCGTCGGGTTGAGGCCGCCGGCCTCCAGCAGCGTCCGCGCCTCGGCGTTGTCGACCACCGCCTCCGTGACTACGATCGCGCGCGAGGCGGCGAGGCTCTGGATGCGGGAGGCGATGTTCACGGTCTGGCCGAAATAATCCTGCTGGCCGTTGAGGGTGACGGCGAGGCACGAGCCCTCGTGAATGCCCATCTTGAGCAGCAGGCCTTGGTGCTGACGCTGGGCGCCGAGCTCGCTCATGGCCTCGCGCATGCGGATCGCGGCGGCGATGGCGCGATCGGGGGTCTCGAAGGTCGCCATCACGGCATCGCCAATGGTCTTGACCACCGCGCCCTGCTCGGAGGCGATGATCTCCTGCAGCAGGCGGAAATGCTCGTTGACGAGATCGAAGGCAACGAGGTCGCCGACATGCTCGTAAAGCCCGGTGGAGTCCTTCAGGTCCGAGAACAGGAAGGTCAGGCTGAGAATCTTGAGGCGCTGGCCGATCGCGAGCGTATCGGTGCGATAGAGATCGCGAAAGGTCTGGTTGGTGAGCAGGCGCTTTGCGGTGAGGCTCGGCTTGCGCCGGGTCAGGAGATCGTCGAGCCGCTGGTTCATCACCCACACCGCCGGCAGCACGCGGCCGTCGGTGCGGTTCTCCAGCGTCAGCCGCAGCGGTCCCGGGCGCAGGATCACGGCGTCGACCGGGACCTCGGTCCTGTTCAAGATCAACGACAGGGTCTGGCGCTCGGCCGTCTCCTCGCCCTTCACCTCGATGTACTGCGCGGTGTGGGTCACGGGATCGAACACGATCAGCATGCCCGGCTGCACTTGCAGCGAGAGAATGGCGCGCTCGCCCGGCGGCAGGTCGACGGATTCCAGCGTCAGCTCGCGAAGCAAGCCGTCGAGGTCGGGCGGAAGCTCGATCGCCGAGCTCCAGAACACCTGGCGGTAATATTCGGCAAGCGGCAAGTCCTCAGCATTGTGCGCGGCGATCCTGCGCACGCGCGGGCTGACCGCGAAGGTCACCTCGACCAGATTGTCGAGCGTCGTCTCATAGCCGGCGGCGCAGAAGGCGCAGTGATATTGCGGGCTGTTGACCGTCTTCAGGCTCTTGTTGGCCGAGAGCACGCCGGCGCAGCTCGGGCACATCACGCTCCAGGTCATCTCGAGGATGCCGAGCCCGACCGCATGCAGCAGCCCCGCGATCACCTGCTCTTCGCCGAGATTGGCCATCCTTGCCAGATGCAGCGCATTGATCTTGCACAGGGCATGGTCCGGCCCCTCCCGCACCATGCGCTCGAGCATGTCGACGACGGGCGCGTCGGCCGACTGGCGCAGGACACCGAACAGGATTTCGATCTCGCTCATGCCGTGATGTTACATGGAAGGGGGTGACGCGGACATCCGCTTTCCGATTACCTATGCCGGGTAAGGAGGAGCGCAAGCCATCGTCGTCAATTGCTGCGTCACGATGATGGGAGTTTGCCGAGCCCGGCAAAGGCCGGATTTCCCTTGTTTTCCCCATCCCCGCCGCTATCGCTTCGCGCGCCCACCAAGTGGTCGGTGTGACCGAGCGCGATTGCGGTGGCGTTGCCCTGCGGCGCGATCCATTCGGCGTCATCGGTGAACAGCGCCGCGATGCGTGCTGCGTCGCGGCCATCTGGCGCGGCTGTTCGAGCGCAAGGTCGGCGCCACGCCGCATCCGCTTGCCAAGACGCTACGCGTGCAACGCGCCAAGCGCCTGCTCGATGCCGGTGATCACACTATAACTGAGATCGCGTTCCAGGCCGGCTTCGGCAGCCTGCGCCGCTTCAACCCCGCGTTCGCCGAGCTCTACGGCCGCTCGCCGTCGAGCCTGCGCGCGCGTCCAGTTTCGTCGTTCATGGTCGCACGAGGGGGCGGATGGCGCGCGCGGCGAGACCCGCCTGCCCTTCATGCGATGTCAACTCAGCGGGCTGCGCCCGTCGTGACGTCCGCGGTCTTGACCTTGCGGGGGCTGAGCACCTTCACTTGGTGCGCTGAAGCAACCGTCGTGGGCGCCGCGACCTGCTGCTCGACATGGGCCGCACCGAGGACGCGCACCTGCAAGGGCGAGACCGGAAATCCGTTGGCCTCATAGGTCGGCAGCTCAGCGGCGAAAGCCGAAGTCGCGCCCGCGATCGTCAGGACGGTGGCGGCGATCGTCAAAGTCTTCTTGTTCATTGGTGATGCTCCTGATGGAAGATTCAGAGCACATTTAAGCGCGTCATGCTGCATTGCGACATCCGCTGTTGCATTGCAACAGCGCACGCAGCGCATGGCGATATGCTTAATGCGTACAAAGCCTTGGCCGAATCACGCCGGCCGGGCCATCGCGCTTTGCGGGCGGAGGTCAGCCGCCGAGCACGTTGCCCCAACCATCGAAGAGGTAGGCCTTCCAAGCTACGGTTCCATCCTCACGTGGCCGGCTGGCCTTCCGGTAGTCATCGGCCTGTTCGGCGGTCCAGGTGATGATCGTGTCGGACAAACGATCGTGCAGGATGGCGGGCTCGGTGGGATCGAAGTCGTCCATGGGACGAAGCGAGGAATGCGTGCTCATGGGCCGATCAACGCACGGCCGTGCGCAAAGTTGCCGCGAAGCGTCAGGGCGTCTTGTCAACAGCCGATCGCGAAAGCCCCTCACCGCCTATTTCAGCGCGGTCGCGAGCGATTGCAGTTTTGCGACAAGGTTGGTGCCGAGCGCATAGATGACCTCGATAATCGCGAATGCGATGCCGGCCGCGATCAGACAGTACTCGATCGCAGTGGCGCCGGATTCATCGGCGACGAATTCGGCCCATTTGCATTTCAACTTCACTGACGTGCCTTCCTATTGCTACCAGAAATTGCGGGCGCGCGAAAAGTGCCTTACGGCAATCCAAGATTGAGTAAATACGGATCACTCAATTTGAAGACAAACCGGCTGGTTGCGGATTTTCCGGCGAAGCCGCACATGGAACCGCCAGGGAACCCGCGTTGCAACTTCGCAACACCTCTTCGAAAAGCCCGTTTTCGTTGATTTACGCCATTGCGCCGCCACACCCTCTTCCGAACAATTGACGCGCTGCGTGCCTTTCCGTGCAAGACTGTTTGCATCAAGTCTGTTTGCATCATGACTGTTCGAACAAGACTGGTTCGAACAGAACGTTTGGAGGCAGGGATCATGAATGATCGGCGGTCTCTTCTTGTGGCGGTCTCATGCCCCTCGGCCGTTCTCGCTGCTTGGCTGGTGCTCTCCCTGTCGGCCTACGCGCCAGCGCTTATCGAGAACAGCGGCGCCAATGCGGCTGCCGTCTCGCGCGCGAAGGATCTCGGTCGCCTCGACCTCGCCGACGTCCCGCGCGCTGCGACCATCGAGAACGGTGTCGCCTTGACCGCCGACATTGCGGCGGCTGCGGCGAGCCTCGTAACGGTCGAAGCGGCAGCCACGCCGGAGGCGGAGGTACCTGCCCCCGCCGTCCAGCTCGCGTCGGCCGATCCCGCGCTGATATTGTCGGCGGAGCCGCCCGCGCCTCAAATTTCGCTTGAACCAGCACCGAGCGTCAGCGAGGCTCCGCCTGCGCCGGCGCCAGAGCCCTTCAAACTCGCATCTGCCGATCCGACCGAGATCGTGACCACGGACGCATTGTCCCCCGCCACGATCGCGAGCGGATCCGCCCCCGTTGCAAGCAAGGCGTCGCCACCCGCGGACACCGTCGCCGTGCTCGACGAATGCTTCGTCGTGGACGCCTGCATCGATCGCTATCTCTGGGCGCTCTACCAGCGCACGCCTAAGGAGGATTCGATCAAGGTGCAGGAACGCCGCGCCGTCACCGTCAAGCGCAAGGGCAAGACGGTGACCGTGATGCGCAGCTTCACCAAGCTGGTCGACGAGGATTTCGGCTGGAAGGATCCCAAGGCGGCCGAGCATGCCGGCATGTCGATGATGGATTACGTCATCGGCGGCATGGACAAGAGCTTCAAGCGAAAGCTGTTTCGGACGCTGCTCGCCGCCGAAGCCGCCGGCCTCTCGCCGGGCATCACCAGCGCGTTCCGTGACGATTATCGCCAGTCGATCGCGAGCGGCCTGAAGGCCGCCTCCGACCGCTCCTATCACGGCGGCAGCACGCGTGGTGGTTACGGGCACGGCATGGCCGCCGACATCGTCAGCACCCAGGGTAGCAATCGCGCGCAGCGCTGGGTCTCGACTGAAATCCTGTGGAAGTGGGTCGATGCCAACGGCAAGGCATTCGGCATCGGCCGGCCCTATCTCGGCCGCGATCCGCCGCATGTCGGCCCGATCGACGGCCAGGAATACATCTCGCGCCGGGGCACGGCGGAGCGCAAGGAAGCCGCCAACGCGAAGCCCAGCAAAGTGCGCGCTGCGGCCCACGCAAAGCCGCCCAAAGCACAGGCCATGCGTGAGCAGAAGAGCCCGGCAAAATCGCAGAAGGCGGCGCAATCGGCCGGCAAACGCGCGACCTGAAGCTACGGCTTGCGGGCCGGCGTGGGCAGCGGCACGAGACGCATCTCGGCTGTGCCGGCCTCCTGCGTGCGCACCAGCACCGCAAAGATGGTTTCGACTGCCAGCCGCACTGCCACCTCCGTCGTCAGCCCCTTGGCGAGATGCGCCGCGATCAGGCCGGTGAGAAGGTCGCCCGTGCCATAGGGCCGGATCGGCAGACGCAGCGTGGCAAAGCGCGACAAATGGCCCTCGGCGCAGAGGATCGTCTCCAACTGTCCTTCGGGCGTGTCCGCCAGCGTGCAGCCGGTGGCGACGACGTCGAGGCCGGCCTGTCCCGCGAGTGCCGCGCAGGCCGCGCGCAGGTCCTGCGCATCGGCAATCGTGAGGCCCGCAAGCAGCTCGAGCTCGAACCGGTTTGGCGTGGTCAGGTTCGCGGCCGGCAGCAGCCGGCGCCGGAGCACGTCCAAAATTCCATCGGCGACATAGACGCGACCATCGTCTCCGATCACGGGATCACAGAGATAGACGAGATTCGAATTGCGCACCAAGGCCCGCTCGACGAAATCGGCAACGACGGCGGCATTGCCGGGCGAGCCGAGATAGCCGGTGACGACCACGGCCGCCTCGTCGACGAGATCGCGCTCTTCTACGCCCCTGAGAAGATCGGCGACCAGCTCGGTCTCCAGCACCCGCCCGCGCAGGCTCGGATAGCGTGGATGGTTCGACAGCAGCGTCGTCGGCACCGCCGCGACATTCACACCTTCCGCCTGCACGGCGTAGGCAGCCGCGCTGTTGCCGACGTGGCCGTGGACCACCTGACTTTGAATGGAGATGACGAGCATCAGAGGTCCGTAGGGGCAAATACTACGCAAGGCAAGTGCAGCAATCATAGCCGAGATAGAGCGCACCACCATCCTAGCTACAGGATTGCGGCACCACGTGCCGGCAATGCCTCAGCGCCGCGCCAGCCTTGTAAGATAGGCGCAGAACATGTCGGCCATGGCATCAGCATAGGCTGCGATCTCCGCCTCGCTCCGCGTCTCTTCTGAAAAACTCCTACCGACCTCGCTGAGCGTCATCGTGATCAGCTCGCCGGCGAGGGTGCGCGTCGCATCCGAGGCTTTGGGCAGCGCCTCCCGCATGAAGGCCGCGACGATGCCCTCGCCGGCCGCCCGTGCGTCCTGCGCCTCCGGCGCGTCGCGATAGAGCGGTGCGGCATCGCTGAGCGCGACGCGGATCGCAGCCTCCTCGCATTCGGAGCGGATGAAGGCATGGACCAATGCGCGCAGCCGCGCCAGCGGGGGCCTCGCCCGGTTCGCCAGGATGCCGCGCAGGAGCTCGCTGGTGCGCCGCCACTCGTCGCTCTGGAGGCGGAACAGGATCGCCGCCTTGTTCGGAAAATATTGGTAGAGCGATCCAACGCTCACCCCGGCCCGCTCCGCCACCCGCGCCGTCGTGAAACGCTGCGCCCCCTCCTTCGCCAAGACCTGAACAGCGGCATCTAGGATGGCCGCCACCAGCCCGGTGGAGCGGGCCTGTTGCGGCTGTTTTCGCGAGGAAATTGAACGGCTTCGACGGTCGGCCACGGTGCCTGCGAGCAATGCGAATAGGAAATGCGACGAATTAGTCGTATTTCGGTCTCCGCGCAAGCACGCACTTCGCCGCGAACTCTGGAGACGCCAAATGACCACCCCAACCATCACATCGCTTACGCCGCTGCTGGATCGACTGTTCGACGAGGCCGAAGCTGCAAGCGGCGCAACGCTAGCCGCTATCGCCGACTTGTCCGATGCCGACCGGGCGCGGATGATGCGCAGCAAGACCGCTTATCGCGACCTCTATGGACGCCTGAGGGACGCTCCGCTCGCGGTCTCGCGCGAGACCGGCAGCCTGCTCTACATGCTGGCCCGCAGCTCCCGCGCCAGGGCAATCGTCGAGTTCGGCACCTCGTTCGGCATCTCGACCCTGCATCTTGCCGCAGCTCTGCGTGACAATGGCGGCGGCCGCCTCATCACCAGTGAGTTCGAGCCGTCCAAGGCAGCGCGGGCGCGGGACAACCTGTCGGCCGCCGGTGTAATCGACCTCGTGGAAATCCGCGAGGGCGATGCGCTGAAGACGCTCAGTGCCGATCTGCCCGATACGATCGACCTCGTGCTGCTCGATGGTGCCAAGGCGCTCTACTCGGATATCCTGGATCTGCTCGAAGGCCATCTCAGGCCGGGCGCGATCATCGTCGCCGACAACGCCGATGACAGCCCCGACTATCTGGGGCGTGTGCGCAAGCCCGGAAACGGCTACATGTCCACCGCCTTTTCCGAAGACGTCGAGCTGTCGGTGCGGATCAACTGACGCCGTGTCGACGCACCGCGGCATCTCGAGCCGCCACGCGAGGGACCGCGCGGCGGCTTCGTTGCCTCGGCGGCGTCATCGTCCTGTCCGCATTCCAATCGGTGTCGCAGGTTCGTCACTCACGCGTGTTACCTGCTCACGGCAAAAGCCCGTTCCAGGGGGCTCGACGTATACCGCGCAGAATCTTTCTTACGCCGAGAGGCTCATGACCTCCGCCTTCAATGCTTACGCGGCGCTCGCACTTGCCATCGTGTTCGAAGTCACGGCGTCCGCCTTCCTGCAGCAATCCGCTCAGTTCACGCGGCCCTGGCCGACCTTGGCGATGGTGCTGTTCTATGTCGCCTCGTTCTATGCGCTGTCGGCGGCAATCCGCATCATCCCCCTGAGCATCGCCTATGCGATCTGGGGCGGGGCCGGCATCATCCTGACCGCCACGGTGTCCTTCGTGCTATTCCGCCAGATGCTCGATGGCGCCGCCTTCGTCGGCATCGCCCTGATCGTGTCCGGCGTCGTGGTGATCAACCTGTTCTCGGAGACGACGGTGCATTGACGCCCGGCAGTCCCGGCACGCGCTACTGGCCCTGCACCGGTTTGGGCGGACGCTGCGCGGATCGCGGCGGTTTTGCGCCAGGCTTGGCCGCATTACGGGGTGGCGGCCCATCGACCGACTCCAGATAGGCGGCGAGCGCCTTGGCGGAATCGGAACTGGTTGCGTAGTGGTCCTTCAAGAACCAGGACAACGTCAGGCTGAAGCGTCCCTTGGCAAGGCCCCGTGGGGTGCGGTGACAGCTCGCGCAACCGTCGGCAAAGAGCCTTGCGGGTGACTTCCCGGCGTCAAGATTCTGCGCGGCTGCAACCGTCGCCGTCAGGACGGCGCCGGCGGCAAGAGTCATCAAGGGCGCGATCAAGCCGCGCCCCGGTCGAAACAGCGAAATCAACGTTGTCCCCTGGACCGCCTTGCGGTCACGCCGCCGACAGCTGATCGAATTCGGGCGGCGCATAGGCCTTGCCGTCCTGATCAGTGATGACGACCTGCCACCCCTCGCTGGCCCACACCCTGGCCTTGGCCACGATGAGCAGCCGGCTCTCGCGGGCGAAGCTATACTTCTCGTTGTCGCGTTCTGCGACCATTTTGTAGGCCAATGCATATCCCCTGGCGTTGCCCTGCACCCACCCCTCTCGTGGCAGCGGGCTTTGGCGGCAATTCGCCAGGAGCGTGGCAATTTGGTGCCATCCGCAGACAGTACGGCGCCGGCGCGCTCACAGCCCGGTAACAAGATGAGCGCGCGCCGCATCAGCGATGCGCTTCTGCTGTTGCGGGTTTGCTTGCCGCCAAGCGTGCAGCGCCGCAGGAGCGTCGTCACATCGTGCCGAATCGTCCCCCGGCGCCGTCACGACTGTCACGGAACCGATAGCGCCTGCGCGAGCGTCGCTAGTGCACCCGGATGATGTGCGGCCGGCCAAGATTGATCAGCCCCTGCACCGCCGACAGGCGATCGTCGAGGGCTGCGATCGTGAGCTGCAGATTGTTGCGGCGCTCGTCGAGCATGCCCATCTCGGCGCCGGTGAGCTTTGCGCTCGCCCGTTCCTTGTGGATCGCTTCGAGAGATTTGCGCAGTCCGGCAATCAGGCTGGACAGCTGCTTGGCCTCCTTGGTCATCGACCGCTTCGCGACATTTTGGCGGCGCGTCTCCGCCTGACTCTGTCTCATCGTCATCCTCCCGTGCCCCGCTGCCCCGAGTGGATGCTTACAGCTTTGAGTACACATATTACGATCGATGAAATCTGCTCGCGAAAAACTTCCTTAAATTGTATGCGCAGAGAACCTGGGTCCGACAAGCAGAAAGCCCGGCGCAAGGGCCGGGCTTTCCTAAGCAACGTCAGTGCTTCTGATGGCCGCCACCGGGGCCGCCCGCTGGCGGGCCACCACGCGGCGCCGCATTGATGTGCGGAGCGCCGCCGCCGGGGTGCGGCATCGCAGGTGCCGCCGCGCGCGGCGCCGGCATCTGCGCTCGGGCATTCATCGGCGAGCCGTGGCTGACGTTCGGCTGGGCGACGTGCGGCATCGCGGGCCGGGCTGCAGGCGCGGCCGACACGCGCGGCACTTCATGGGCGCGCGCCATCGGCTGCGCGCGCGCGGCGGCACGGCTCGCAGCATGGTCGTGCATCATGCGCGCCTGCGCGTCGCGCGGGCTCCGGCTCTGCACGACGGTTCGCTCATTCGCGATGCGCTCACTCCGCGTGGCGCGGGTCCGGTCGATCGTAACCGCGGCGTCGCGCTTGGCGATTGCATTGGGCCGCCCGACGGCGGCATCCCGTCCGGTGACCGCGACATTGCCCCTGGCGTGCACGCCGCTGCGCTCGAGTGCGACCGCCGCATCGCGCGTTGCCGCGCGGCCGATACGGGCCGCACGTGGATCAAGCGTCATCCGCGTCGCGAAACGCTGATGCGAAGTCCAGTAATTATTCCAATAGGCGTGGCGGCGATACCAGGGACGTCCCGCATAGTAGCTCGACCAATACGAGGTCAACACGAAGGGGACGACGGGCACGTCGATCTCCTCGACATAGTCGGGGAGATAGACGTAGTGGTTGCGATAGAGGTATTCGAGATATTGCGACGATACCCAGCCGCGATCGTCGGAGAAGCTCACGTCGCACCAGGCATTGCCGCGCAGGCAGCCATGGATGTTGACGCGGGCACCACCGGGGATGCGGTCGACCAAGGGAAAGCCCGTGCCCGGTCCGGCACGCAGGCCGGTCGAGACGGTGACGATGCCCGGCGCGGCCAGCGCGGCCGTCGGGGCGAGCAGCAATGCGGCAAGTAAAACGCTTTTGAGTCTCATGGCGTGTTCCTCCTCTGCCAGTCGGAACGCGCAAGCGGAACGGGCGTTCCGCATACGGTGGTCGCACGGGTCGAAAGATCGAAATGCACACCGCGCGCGGTTCAATATTCACTCGCCGTTCATCGCCACAGCGCTCCGGCGCGCAGCCGGGCCGTCAATTCGCTGGCAACATGACGGCGTCGAAGTACGACGCAAGCGCAGCAAAGCCGTCGAGCGGCAGCACATGCGCGACATACTGGTCCGGCCGCACCACGACCATGCAGCCGGCTTTCCGGTCGACGCTGCGCATGGCGAAGACGTCGTTGCCGCTCTTGAGATCGGGACAGAACATCTTCTCGTAGTCGATCAAGCCGTAGCGGCCTTTGCGCGGGAGCAGTAGCGACGGCATCGCCTCGAGGGCAAGCTCGCGATGATCTTGCTGGAAGATAGCGCGCAGGTCGATCACGCTGTCGATGTCGGCGCCGACCCGCGTGTATCGCCTGATCGGCGACGCCCTGGCTTCGGCGAGGAAATTGCACAGGGCGCGAATGGCCGAGCCCGCTGCGGCGGGATCTTCCGCAGGCGAAAACGCGTAGATGCGGAAGCGGCCGTCGGCCTGCGCCGCATGACCGAGATGCACCGGCTTGGCGTCCGCCAGCCGGATCACCGGCGCGGAGTGGAAGCGCTTTCCGATCACAAGACCTGCCGCGAGATGCTGATGCGCGGCCGTGCCGGTGAGAAGCGAGGGACGGTAATGCGTCGCGGTCCCGGCCGTGTAACGGCCGTGCCGGACGAAATAGTCCTGCGTCCTCGCCGCATCGGCACCGCCGGCCTTCGCGGCGGAGGCGAGAATCCCCGCCCATTCACGATCGAAGTCGATCAGCTCCTTGGCAACCGCCTGGCGCTCGGCCGAATAGGAATGGAGCAGGCCTGGGGCGCACTGCCTGCGCAGGACGGCGGCGAGCTTCCAGCCGAGATTGAAGGCGTCCTGCATCGAGACGTTCATGCCCTGCCCCGCTTTCGGGCTGTGGGTATGGCAGGCATCGCCGGCGATGAAGATACGTGGCTGGCGGGTTTCGATCTCGGCGTCCGGCACGTCATCGAACTTGTCGGTGAGGCGCTGGCCGATCTCGTAGACCGACCACCAGGCGATCTCCTTCACCTCGAGCGTATGCGGCCTCAAGATCCGCTGCGCCTTGGCGATGACGTCGTCGGCACTGATGTTGCGATTGGCGACGCGCTCACCGATCTCGAGCTTGGCGAGCTCGACATAGAGGCGGACCATGTAACCGCCTTCACGCGGGATGATCAGCAAGCTGCCGTCCTTCGCGGACTGGATCAGCGACTTGAAGCGGATATCCGGGAAGTCTGTCACCGCCAGCACGTCCATCACGCCCCAGGCGTGATTGGCGGAATCGCCGTGCAGCTCCCGGCCGATCGACTTTCGTACCGTGCTGCGCGCGCCGTCGCAGCCGACGACATAGCGCGTCTTGATCGTTTCGATCTTGCCCTCGCTTCCGGCATCGACGCGGGCGAGGCGCACCGTCACGGCATAATCGCCGGCACCGGCGGCCGGATCGACATCGAGATCGAGCACGCGCCGGCTGTAATACGGCTCGAGCTTGGCCGGCGATTTCCGCATGACGTCGAGAAAGCCATCATGGATGCGGGCCTGGTTGAGGATGACGTGCGGAAATTCCGACAGCCCGTCCTCGACGTCCTGGACCCGGCCGCTGCGGACGATCGTCTTGGGCTGCCGCTCGTCCGGCTTCCAGAACGTCGTCTCGTTGACCCAATAGGCCTCCTTCAGCACGCGCGCGCTGAAACCAAAGGCGTGAAACATCTCCATGGTGCGGCAGGCGATGCCGTCGGCCTGGCCGACCAGCAGGCGGTCTGCTTTCTGCTCGACGATGCAGGTCCTGATATCCGGAAATTGCGCGAGCTGGGCGGCGAGCGTGAGGCCGGCGGGCCCGCAGCCGACGATGAGGACATCGACCTCTTCAGGCACCGCGCCCGCTGCACCCGAGGCTTGAACGCGCTCGGCGGGATCCGCAATCTCGGGATCGCCCGGCTGAAATCCATTCAGATGGAATTGCATGAGCACCTCTCCCGCCAGCTTCTTTGGATATTGCTCAGTATGCTGACTATCAGTATACTTGTCAAATGACCGGACCCCGTCCCTGCCAAACGGAGAATTCAGTGAAAGACAACAACCACATGCCCGGGCATCTGGCGCGCCGGTTCCAGCAGATCGCGGTCGCGGTATTCCTGGCTGAAGTCGCAGATGCCGGCTTCGATCTCACTCCGGTGCAATATGCCGCGCTCGCGACCATCAAGGCCAATCCGGGGCTCGATCAAGTGACGCTCGCGGGTTTGATCGCCTACGACCGCACCACCATCACCGGCGTGATCGATCGCCTGGTGCAGAAGGGCCTTGCCGAGCGCCGCCCCTCCAGCCGCGACCGCCGCGCGCGCGAGCTCGAGATCACCGACGAAGGCCGGCGCACGCTGCGCAAGATCACGCCTGCCGTCGAGTCTGCGCAGCGCATCATGCTGCGCGGCCTCACCGCGAAGGAAGGCGAGGAGCTGATGCGGCTCTTGCGCAAGGCGATTGCCGCCGGCAACGAGCTCAGTCGCGCGCCGCTGCGCGATGTGGAGGTATAAGCCCGTCGTTTTGTACGTATTGTCGCAGCGCCGCGAAACTTGGAACTAACGTTCGGCTGCTACGGTCGGCCCGTTCGGCGTTTAACGCGCGGTTAACTTTGCGGCTCGGGGGTTTCGGATGTTCAGGTTCGTTGTTGCGGCCGCGGCGATCGCGCTCTCGGCAGGTCATGCGCTCGCAAACGGCCATGGCGGCGACTCTCCGCCTCCGCCGAAACCTGAGGCGACGATCGCGCCGGCGAAGGTGGTCCTGACCAAGCAAGGTCCCAAGCTGGTCGATCTCAGGGGCATGACGCTCTACTATTACGAGCGCGACACCACCGGCAAGACATCGAACTGCAACGGCAAGTGCACCGAGAGCTGGGTTCCGCTCGCCGCGACCGCCGACGCCAAGGCCGTCGGCGATTTCACCGTGATCAACCGCAACGACGGCAGCAAGATGTGGGCCTACCGTTATCGCCCGCTCTACACCTCGCCCGCCGACAAGGCGCCGGGCGATGCCAACGGCAATGCCACGACGCTGCAATGGCGGATCGCCAGGCCGGAATAGCGCGACGCCCCATGTCGCCGGATTGCTGGCAATGATCGCGAGCGACAGAAGCGACCGATCGGTCAGCCCTCAGCTGCGCCAGCGCGTGCCCGTCTCGGCCTGCGCGTTCTGCCCGGGCGGCAGCACCACCACCATCGAATTGAGCTTCACCCGCTCATAGAGATCGATGACGTCCTCGTTGCGCATCCGGATGCAACCCGAAGAGATCGCCTGCCCGATATATTCGGGCTGATTGGTACCGTGGATGCGGTAGAGCGTGTCCTTGTTGCCGACATAGAGGTAGATTCCCCGCGCCCCCAGCGGATTGGCCGGACCACCGGGAACGCGCGCCGGATATGGCCCGAGCCGCGCCTGGATATCCGCCGTCGGAACCCAGTCCGGCCATTCCGCCAGGCGGCCGACGCGGGCGACGCCTGAGAACGCCATGGCTTCCTCGCCGACCGCGACGCCGTAGCGGATCGCCTTGCCCTCGGGCAGCACGAAATACAAATAGCGCGCATCGGTATCGACCAGGATGGTCCCCGGTTGCTCCTTGCGATGGTAGTCGACGATGTGGCGCAGATATTGCTCGGGCACGCTCGCCTTCGCGTAAGGCACATGCGCGAGCAGCTGCCGGTCGCGCGGTGTCATGCTCGCGTCGGTCGACGGGGAGAGAGTCGTCTGCATGCAGCCGCCGAGCGGCAGCAGAGCAGCAACGAATAGAACGATTAAAGATCTTGGCACCGCTGGCCCCCGATAGCGGATAGCACCCCCAGCGCCACTACATGCTGTCAAAATCGTGCAAAAAACAAGGCGAACGCGGAACAATTACACGTGTTCGACAAGGCGGGTTCCATCACCACAAACGGCAGGAGAGCGTCGCATCATCTCCATCTCCTTGCCTTGCTTTGGTCAAACCCGGCTGGACTCGTGCTCCCTGGGACTTGGGATGGGCCCACCACAACAGATGATCGGCTCGCGCCAATGCGGACGACCAAGGCTTTAAACATCTGGGCTTCAAAGGAGCTGCGATGCTGGCGACGCTGAACAGCAAGCAAATCGTCGATGAGATCGTGAAGGACACGGTCAAGGACAACGATCCGCACGACTCGGTTCAGATTTCTCCCGAGATGGTGCTGGCCTCGCGCCCGGGGAGCGCGGCACCGGCGCTGGCGCCGGAGATCGCGCCCCGTCCGGAGCCGAAGTTCGCTCCGAGTCCGGCGCGTGCGCCGGAGCCCACCATCAACGTCGTCTACGGAAAACCCGCCGCGGCACCTTCAGTCGACACGGCGGTTCGCGTGACGGCCAGCGATGGTGCCGGCCATCGGAAGCGATCCGCGGTCGGCAAGTGGCTGCGCGGTGCGTTCGTCACGTTCCTGTTCGCGGGAGGCAGCGCGGCTGCCGCGATTGCCTGGGAGAAGCATGGCGACACAGCAAAGCAAATGTTCGCCGAATGGACGCCGGTATTGGCGTCGCTGATGCCTTCGACGTCGCTGATGTCTTCGACGTCGCAGACGACGCCCGTCGCCGCGGCGCAGGCCGCCCCGCTCGCAGCACCAGCGGCAGCCGAACAAACGGCGGAGCAATCTGCGACGCCGCCTGCAACCCAGCTTGCCGCCGCGCCTGCGACAGCGCAGCCCGACACCGCGCAATCGATGCAGTCGATGCAGTCGATGCAGTCGATGACGAACGATCTCGCCGCGATGGCGCAGCAGATCGAGCAGCTCAAGGCCAACATCGCCGAGCTGAAGGCCGGACAGGAGCAGATGGCGCGCGAGATGGCGAAGCCGCCTGCGCCCAGACCCGTCGCTGTTGAAACCAAGCCGGCCGATCCGCGCGCCCGCACCTCTGCGCTGCCGCCGCGGCCTGCGACGCCGCCAGTTCGCAAGCCCAAGCCGGCCGTAAGCCAGACCTACATGCCGGCCTATACGCCAGCACCGCTTGCACCTCCGCCGCCATCGCAAGCTGCCGCAGTCCCGCCGCCGGTTGCGACGTCGCAAGCCGTAGCCGATGACGATGGACCTGTCGTGCGTCCGCCAATGCCGCTGCGCTAGCGCGACACCACAGCGTCGCAACGTCGCCTACGCTATCCGAGTCGACGAGTCCGGACGATTACGGGAAGCGATGCTTTGCGTGTCTTCCGCTGAAGAGAAAAGGCCGTCGGGATCTATGCCGGCGGCCTTCTCTTGCAACTGCCGGTTCCCGGAGCCCGGTTCTGTTGCAATTCCATGCTTTATGATCACGCCGCATATTTAATAAATTCTTAATGAACCCGCTTGCTGCACATCATTTCTGCGCCATAAGCACAGAGATTGCGCGGCCGGTTCATTCGAAACGATCGACTCAGTGGTACCATGCCGGATGTGTCGAGACTTCCGTTGAAGACTTGCTTTTCAAACTTGAGTCGTCACACCGGGGAATTCGGATGCCTTACTACTCCTTCGATCTTGTGGTTGGTGAAGAGTTCAAGAACCAGGGTGGAATCATCCTCGAAGACATCGAGGTCGCCTCCGATCGGGCCGATCAATTGGCGACCGAGCTTTCGCAGGTGAAGCCGGAGCTCCAGCAGAAGGGTTGCTCGGTGCGCGTCACGGACCGCGATCACAACGAGGTCTATCGCACGCCGCTCGATCCCGTCCCTGCGTGGCAGCGCTAGCTATACGTCAACCACTGGCGCTTCGAACCAGTTCGTCAGCGACAATCCGCCGTCGACGACGAAGGCTGCGCCGGTGACGTAACCGGACAGCTTGTTCGACAAGACGGTCAGCGCCATCGGTGCGAGGTCATCGGCCTCGCCGAGGCGCCCGAGCGGAATGTGCCGCGCCAGCGAGGCATCCGCGACGAACCCGCCGGCTGCGATCGCGCCGGGCACCAGCGCGTTGACACGGATGTTGTGGCGGCCGAACGTCTTGGCGAGCTCCTTCACCAGCATCGCCATTGCCGCCTTCGCCGTCGAATAGTGCGGCAGGTTGCGCGGCGTGCCGGCATGCAGCGAGGTGAGAAACAGGAAAGAGCCCGGCCGCTTCGCCGCGATCAGCCGTGTCGCGATCTCGCGCGCCAGATGGAAGCCGGCATCGAGATTGACGGCATGCATCTGCTGCCAGGTCTGGCGATCGACCGCGAGCGCATGGTCCGCCTCTCGCCGCGGCGGAGACGCGCTGTGGATGAAATGCGTGATGTCCCCGAGCGCTGCCTGCGCCGCGGCCAGCAGCTCATCGCATGCCTCGAGCCTGGCGAGATCGCCGATCCAGGGCACCGCCAGTTCGGGTCTCTTGCTCGCGCTGATCGCGACCCTCACCCGCTCGGCATTGATATCGGCAAACACGG
This sequence comes from Bradyrhizobium sp. 159, assembly GCF_023073795.1. Taxonomy (NCBI): domain Bacteria; kingdom Pseudomonadati; phylum Pseudomonadota; class Alphaproteobacteria; order Hyphomicrobiales; family Nitrobacteraceae; genus Bradyrhizobium; species Bradyrhizobium sp. 159. The sequence continues at coordinate 176,330 of NZ_JADPKE010000050.1, forward strand.
TGCGGACGCCCTCGCCGACCAGAGCCTGCGCGATCGCGCGGCCGATGCCGTTGCCGGCGCCGGTGACGAGCGCGGTGTCGCGTGCGGGATCGAATGGCGTGCTGAACAGGGTCATGTCGCGGTCCGGGGGTGGGGGACGACCAATCTAGCGCGCCGCGCCGAGGAACGACAATGGCCTCCCGGCACCATTGCGGAGCAGCGCGGCGGACGCTAGCCTCTCAAAAAACGGAGGAGGTACCAAGGATGCGCACCGGTTTTCTGATAACGGGCTTCTTGCTGCTGGCCGCGCCGGCGCAGGCGGCCGACGCGCCGCCGCGGTCGACCTATGTGACGATGGTGTTGCAGGCCTTCGCCGCCAAGGTCGAGTGCCCCAACACGGATCTCGTCTATCAGGACCTCGTGCAGAAGGCGCAGCAGATGCACCTGCCTGATGGCACCACCGAGAAGGTGCGCAAGGCGATCGCCTGGATGCACACCGGCGGCAAGATGGGCGAGAAGCAGGACGACGATTTGATGGCGGAGGTCGCAGTCGCCACCCAGGCGACCGACATGGACCAGCGCCGCCTCGGCATGCCCGGCTGGTGCGAGGCCCAGAAGACCAACCTCGCCGGATTGATCCGCAGCAAGGGCGGCTGACAAGGCGGCTGTTGCAGCGTTAAGCACGCTCCCAACAGCCGACGCTCCCGACCAAAAATCGTCACAATTCTCCACAGCATGCGGCCTCTTCGAATTCGAACCGGAGAGCCCTCATGCGGAGTATCCATTTCGTTTTCGCCGGCGCGATTGCGGCCGCCACGGTGTTGACTGCGCCCGTGCTGGCGAAGAATTCCGACGCCCAGAGAAGCGAGGAAAAATCCACTTCGTCGCCCTGTACTGCCTATCAGCAGGCGCCGGACGGCTCGTGGGAACCCCTTCCCTGCAAAGCCACAGGCGAGCGGGCGCAGCCCCAGACGCAGAATCGACGTTCGACGCAAGCCACCAATCACGGCGAGCGTTGAGTACGTCCGCGCTTAAGTCGTCAGCTCTGGTGCGGACCGCGCATGATCTTCATGGCGTCGGCGATGTGACGCCATTCCTTGGCCTCTTCGGCCTCGCCGCGGCCCTCGCAGGCCTGGGCCTGCTCGGCGGCCTTCGCAATCGCAGCGAATCCATGCTGTTCCAGCATCTGCCGCGCGACGGTGTGGACCTGGAGCTCGGACATCATGGGCGCTCTCCCGTTTGAAGGAAACCGCGGCGCCCGGCTCGGCGGCGCTGCGCGGGTCTCCCACAACGATCTCGCCGTGCGACCCGTTCCGCTTACCTCACGACAAAGGCGGCCCGCCATGCCCGGCGGACCGCCTTCACCCACCCCAATTGAAAGTCTTCGGCCGCGTCCCCTACGCGACCGCCACGCGCTTGCGCTCGAAATCGTTGGGTACCTCGATATCGACCTCCAGGGTCGACACGTCGTCGCCGCGCTCGAGCCGAACGATGACCTTGGTCGGGTCGAGCTTGACGTGCTTGGACACGACGGCGAGTATTTCCTCACGCAGCACCCCGAGCAGATCGGGTTGGCCGCGCATCCCTCGTTCATGCGCGAGCAGGATCTGCAACCGTTCGCGAGCGACGGGAGCAGACGAGGCCTTGTTGCCGCGCAGAAGCCGGAGCAGACCCATGCTCATGCAGCCCTCCGTCGCAGCAGACGATCCATGAAGCCCTTGCGCTCGGTCGGAACCTGCATCGGCACGGTGTCGCCGCACAGCCGCCGCGCCGCGTCGATATAGGCCCGCGCGGGTGCGCCGTCCGCGTTCGACAGCGTCACGGGGGTACCGACGTTCGAGGCGCGCAACACGTCCTGGCTCTCGGGGATGATGCCGAGCAAAGGCGTGGCGAGGATCTCGAGAATGTCGTCGATGGTCAGCATCTCGCCGCGCGCGGCGCGGGAGGGATCGTAGCGGGTGATGAGAATGTGCTTCTCGACGCGCTCGCCCTGCTCGGCCCGCACCGTCTTGGAATCGAGCATGCCGATGATGCGATCGGAATCGCGTACCGAGGAGACTTCCGGATTGGTGACGATCACGGCCTCGTCGGCAAAGCGCATGGCCATCGATGCGCCGCGCTCGATGCCGGCCGGGCTATCGCAGATCACCCAGTCGAACCGGCTGCGCAGATCGGCGATGACCTTGCCCACGCCCTCCTCCGTCAGCGCATCCTTGTCGCGGGTTTGCGAGGCCGGCAGCAGCCAGAGATTCTCGAGCCGCTTGTCTTTGATCAGCGCCTGGGGCAGCTTGGCTACGCCCTGCACTACGTTGATGAGGTCGAACACCACGCGGCGTTCGGCGCCCATCACGAGGTCGAGATTGCGCAGGCCGACGTCGAAATCGACGACGACGACCTTGTCGCCGCGCTGCGCGAGCGCGGCCCCCAGTGCGGCAGTGGTCGTGGTCTTGCCGACCCCGCCCTTGCCTGATGTCACGACCAGTACCTTAGCCATCTCAAAAATCTCCTTCTGGTCAGTTCAGCGCGGTAATTCGCATGGTGTTGCCTTGCAGAAAGGCTTGGGCAGGCTGGCCGCGCAGGGCGGCGTCGATATCGTCGGCAGTCTGATAAAACCCATCGATTGCAAGCAGTTCGGCTTCGATCTTCTGGCAGTAGATGCGCGCACTGGTGTGACCGTTGACCCCGGCCATGGCGCGGCCGCGCAACGCGCCGTAAATGTGAATTGAGCCGCCGGCGACGACCTCGGCGCCGGAGCCGACGGAGCCGAGAATGGTGATGTCGCCCTCGGGGAAGATCACGGTCTGGCCCGAGCGCACGGGAGCCTCGAGCAGCAGCGAGGTCGGCTTGGTCTCGGCCTTCGTCTCGGTCTTCTTGGGCACGTTCGGCTCGACCACACAGCTGCGTCCGCCCGACAGCAGCGGTGGCATCGTCGGGGTCAGCCTTGCCTCCTCCACGCCTTCAATGCCGAGCACGCGGATGTTGCGGTCCTGCAGGCTGGTCAAGAGATGGCCGATGCCGGCTTGGCTCAGATCGACCGAGGACAGGTCGATCACTACGGGCCGACCGGCAAAGAAGCCCGGCGAGCGGGCGATCGTCGCATCGATCTCCTGGAGCCAGTCCAGGATCGGAACGGTCGGCACGAACACGAAGGCCACATAGGAGCGCCCCCGCAGGCGCACCATTTGGCGTTGAGTTTTTACTGCAGCCTCCATATCGGCCGACTCGTTCCCAATTATTGAATGGTTAACGATGCGGCGGATATGGTTAATGGCCGGTTAATTTCTCCGCGGAGCTACGTGGAATCCGTCGGGCTCGCGGCCGCGCGTCCGACGGGCGCTCTCGTCCAGCCCACCGCTGTCATCACCCGCGGCGGCAGGTGATCGAGTACTCCGAGATGGTTGTGGGTGCTAGACAGGCCGCGGCATATTGGATGCCCCGCCTGCGCGGGGGCATGACCGCGGCATGTGGGGACAGCCCCTACTTCTTCACCTTGCTTGCATCCATCTTGATGGAGGGATCGAGCATCTTGGTCGTGAACGCCGTCGACACGTCGAACGGCTTCTCCATACCGAGATAGGTTTGGACCAACTCGTAGTCTTTCTTCATCCGCTCGCCGTCGATCCAGCCGAGCGACTTCGTCGTCGTGAATTCGTCGGTCATCAGGGACTTGATGCGTTCCCACTGGCGCTCCTGGTTCTCCCTGTCGAGACCGGAGACCTGATCGAGCAGCGCCTTCAGGCATGGCGTGACGTCGGCGACGCAAGCTGCAAAGGCCTTCTGCGTGACGCGCACGAATTCCTCGACCACCTTGGGATTCTTCTGCAGATAAGCGCCGTTGACGATCAGCGAATTGCCATAAGGATTGAGCCCGATGTCCTTCCAGTTGATGTAGCCGAGATCGGGTCCGAACTCGATCACTTTCAGATCGTGCTCGTTGTAGAAGTCGCTGATGATGTCGACGGTGTGGCTCTTCAGCGCCGCGATCTTCGCGGTCGGCCCGACATTGACGAAGCCGACTGAATCTGGCGCAAGACCTGCGGCCTTGGCGAAGGCCGGCCACATCACGCGCGAGGCATCGCCAGGCGGGTTGCCGATCTTGTGCCCGGCAAAGTCCTTCACGCCGTTCACGCCATAGCTCTTCAGCCAGTAGAAGGTCTGGCCGGTATTGGCATAGACGCTCATCACCGCAACCGTGTCAGCGCCCTTGCTCTTGGCCACCAGCATGGTCGCGAGATCGGCGACGCCGAAGGGCGAGCCGCCGGAGCCGACCTTGGCCGCGGAGACGCCGGAGCCTTTGCCGGTCTCGATCGTCAGGTCGATGCCCGCCTTCTCGTACCAGCCTTGAGCCTTGGCGTAATAATACGGCGAGTGATCGGCCGTCGGCGTCCAGTTCAGGATCAGATTGACCGCCTCGCCCGCGCGCGCAGGCATCGCCGACACACCGAGCGTCAGCGCCAATACCAGGGCAGAGCCCGCCGCCTGCAAATGCTTCATCGCACCTCTCCTCATTGCCGCGACCCGGCTTGTCGCTCTCCCCATGTGAGGATACCAATGCAACAAGCCCGCCCTCAACTTGTCAACTGTTTGGTTGGAAATGCCTGCAAAACGATCTGGCGACACCGTGCCGCAGCGCCGTGATCCCGTCGCCACCCGCAACAAGCTGCTCACCGCGGCGCGGCTGGAATTCGCCCGGCACGGCTTTGCGGGGGCCCGCGTTGACGAGATCGCCGAGCGTGCCGGCGTAAACAAGCAGCTCGTCTATCACTATTTCGGCGACAAGGACGCGCTCTACCTCGCCGTGCTCGAATGGGTCTATGAGGACATCCGCGAGCAGGAGCGCAAGCTCAAGCTCGAAGGCCTGCCGCCGGAAAAGGCCATCCGCAGGCTGATCGAAGCCTCATTCGACCATCTGGCGGCAAACCCCGATTTCATCGTGCTTCTGAACGACGAGAACCGCGGCGGCGCTCGCCACGTCCGCGGCTCGACTCGGCTGGAGGCGATGCACTCCCCGCTGGTGAGAAGCGTCTCCCACATCCTCAACGAGGGGGTGCGCGCCGGAGTGTTCCGCAAGGGGATCGATCCCGTTCAGCTCTATATCTCGATTGCGGGCCTCAGCTATTTCTTCTTCTCCAACACGCCGACGCTGTCGGCGATCTTCGGTAAGGACCTGTCGAGCCGCACCCAGCGCCGCGCCCGCCGCAGGCACGTCGCCGATTTGGTGCTGCAGTCGTTGCGGCCTTAATCAACCAGCTGGTTGAAACTTCGCTCAAGGCCGGTTAGGCTCGTCGTAACGGCAAGTGACCGTCGCAACAGGGAGCAATCGGTGACAGGAGACGCGGCCCGCACCTCGCGCAGCTTTGCGATCATCCTGATCGTGCATCTTGCTGTGCTCGTGCTCTGGCAGGTCGCGGTGGATGCTTTCCACGTGCCGAAATTCATCCTGCCCTCGCCGCTTGCCACCGTGCAGACGCTGGCAACCACAGGCTATGCCTGGGGTGCCAACACGCTGGTGACGTTGATCGAGATCCTCGGCGGCTTCGCGCTTGGCGCCTTCGTCGGTGTCGCGCTGGCCGTGATCTTCAGCTGGGCGCCGCTGCTCAGCCTCGCGCTGCTGCCGCTGTTCGTGACGCTGAACATGATCCCGAAGGTCGCGCTCGGCCCGCTCTTCATCGTCTGGTTCTCCTACGGCATCGTGCCGAACATTTTGATCGCCTTCAGCATCTGCTTCTTTCCGATCCTGCTCACCACTGCGCGGGGCCTGCGCGAGGTCGAGCCCGATCTGCTCGATCTCGTCAAATCGTTGCGCGGCTCGCGCTGGACGCTGTTCCGCAAGATCCAGCTGCCGGGATCGCTGCCTTACATCTTCTCCGGCATGAAGGTCGGGGCCATCCTCGCGGTGGCCGGCGCCATCGTCGGCGAGTTCATCGCCTCCGAGCGCGGGCTGGGCTACCTCATGATCCAGGTGCAATCGTCGCTCGACACGCCCGCGATGGTGATGGCCGTCGTGCTGCTGACGCTGCTCGGGGTCGCTCTCTACGGCCTGGTGCTCGCCCTCGAACGCATGTTCGTGGTTGGCGACGCGAGACGGACCTGACAACGGCAGAACTAAGGACCAAATCCATGTTGCTCACCCGCCAGACCCTGCCGAAGACCATCCCTGACGTCGCTGCGCTCGACGAGCTCCTGTGCCGGCCGACGCAGGCACTGATCGACGACCTCGGGAAGGTCGAGGGCGACATCATGATCCTTGGCGTCGCCGGCAAGATGGGCCCGACGCTGGCGGGGCTCGCAAAAGCTGCCGCGCCGGATCGCCGCGTCATCGGTGTCGCGCGCTTCACCGACGCCAGCGTCAAGGACTGGCTGCACGCGCGCGGCATCGAGACGATCAATTGCGATTTGATGGACGAAAGCGCCATTCACGCGCTGCCGAAGGCGCCCAACATCATCTTCATGGCCGGCCGCAAGTTCGGCGCGGAGGGCGATCTGTCGCTGACCTGGGCGATGAACGCGCATGTGCCGGCCCTGGTCGCGCAGGCCTTCCCCGCGTCCCGGATCGTGGCGTTCTCGACCGGCTGCATCTATCCTTTTGTCCCCGTCGACGGTAAGGGCTCGACCGAGGACATGGCGCCGAACCCGCCCGGCGAGTATGCCCAGTCCTGCGTCGGACGCGAGCGCATGTTCGAATATTTCTCGCGCAAATTCGGAACACCGGGCCGCCTGTTCCGCCTCAACTACGCGATCGACATGCGCTATGGCGTGTTGCACGACATCGCCATGAAAGTGCTGACGGGCACGCCAATCGACGTCAGCCTCGGCCACGTCAACTTCATCTGGCAGGGCGATGCGTCCGCCCAGGCGCTGCGCTGCCTCGCCCATTGCACGACACCGACCTCCCCGATCAATGTCAGCGGCCACGAGATCCTCGCGGTGCGCGATCTCGCGCAGAAGTTCGGTGCGAGGTTCGGCCGCGCACCGGTGCTGACAGGCAAGGAAGAGCCAACGGCATGGCTGACCGACACGTCGAAAGCGGTCGAGCTGTTCGGTTTGCCCGTCGTCGACACCGAGCAATTGATCGCCTGGACCGCGGACTGGGTCTCTCGCGCCATGCCGACGCTCGGCAAGCCCACCAAATACGAGGTGCGCGATGGACGCTACTGACGGTCTGTCCGTCATCAAGCTCGGCGTCGCCGATGCGAACGCCGGGCTGGCGCTGTCGACGGAAGCGCACTGGAACCAGACCGAAGAGGATTGGCGCGTTTTCCTGCGCGATGGTGTCGTGTTCGGCATCCGCGAGGGCGCGCGACTGGTGGCGACCGCAGCACTGCTGCCGTATTCCGGCAACAACGCCTGGATCAGCATGGTGCTGGTGTCGGCAACGCATCGCCGCCGTGGTCTGGCGACACGCCTCGTCGATGCCTGCCTGGAAGCGGCGCGCAAGAACGGTCTCACGAGCTGGCTCGATGCTTCGCCCGACGGAGCCGCCGTCTACGGGCGCCTCGGCTTCACACCGACCCTGCAATTGCGGCGGCTGAAGCTGATGAAACCTACGCCGACATCTGCGGAGGCGTCGTCGGCCGCAACGCTCGAGGCCCTTTCTGCCCGCGACCGGCGCGCCACAGGTTTCGACCGGACCGCTCTGCTGACCGCCCTCGCACAGCGCGCCGGGTCGCGTATCGTCGCAGCCAATAGCAGCATTGCGCTCGTCCGCGATGGCAGAACCGCGCGCCATATCGGCCCCCTGTTCGCGGATCATGCCGTCGAAGCGCTGGCTCTGGTTCGCGTGATTGCGGGATCCGAGAATGGCCCGCTCCTGCTCGACGCTGTCGCCTCGCAACCCGCGTTCCTCGACGGATTGACCGCCTCGGGCTGGACCATCGAGCGGCCGTTTCAGCGCATGCGGTTCGGCCCACCCACCGCCGCCGCCGAAGAAACGCCATTCGCCGTCGCCGGCCCCGAATTCGGATAGGACATCATGCACCACAGCCAGATCAACAGCGACATCCGCAAGCTGATCGCCAAGGGCACCGTGCTGCCGGCGCATCCCCTCGCCCTCACCGCCGAGCGCCAGCTCGACAAGACGCATCAGCGCGCGCTGACGCGCTATTACGTCGATGCCGGCGCAGGCGGCCTTGCTGTCGGCGTGCACACGACGCAGTTCGCGATCCGCGACGTCGGCCTTTACCGTCCCGTGCTCGAGCTCGCCGCCGAGACAGCCGCGAGCTGGACCAAGCGTCCATTGGCGATGGTCGCAGGCCTTGTCGGCCCAACCAGCCAGGCAACCGCCGAGGCCCGCACCGCACGCGACATCGGCTATCACGCCGGCCTGCTCAGCCTCGCCGCGATGAAGAGCGCCTCCGAAGATGAGATCATCGCGCATTGCACGGCCGTGGCCGCGGAGATCCCGCTGGTCGGCTTCTACCTCCAGCCGGCCGTGGGCGGTGTCATCCTGTCCAGCCAGTTCTGGCAGCGCTTCGCCTCGATCGACAATGTCATCGCGATCAAGATCGCGCCGTTTAACCGCTATAGGACTCTCGACGTGCTCCGCGGTGTCGCAGCCGCAGCCGCACTCGACCGCGTCGCGCTCTACACCGGCAATGACGACCACATCCTGCTCGACCTCACCCTGCCATTCGACCTGCGCGACAAGGGCATCACCACGCGAACCTACTTCAAGGGCGGCCTGCTCGGCCATTGGTCGGTGTGGACCGCGAGCGCCATACAACAGTTCGAGCGCTGCAAGGCCGCGCGGCACAAGGACAGCGTTCCGGCCGACCTGCTCGCACTCGATGCCCGCGTCACCGACTGCAACAGCGCGTTCTTCGACGTCGCCAACAACTTTCACGGCTGCATCGCCGGCTGCCACGAGGTGCTGCGGCGTCAGGGCCTGATGCAGGGCCTGTGGTGCCTCGATCCGAACGAGGGCCTCAGCCCCGGCCAGGAGCAGGAGATCGACCGCGTCTGTCGCGAGCACGCCGATCTCAGCGACGATGCCTTCGTCGCCGCCCATCTGAACAAATGGCTGGCATGAGCTCCGAGCCCTTCATCAGCCTGCGCGGCGTCCGGAAAGTCTACCGCAGCGGCGGCGCCGAATTCCTGGCAGTCTCCGACGTCACCATGGACGTGCAGGAAGGTGAACTGGTTTCGCTGGTCGGCCCTTCCGGCTGCGGCAAGACCACGGTGATGAAGATCCTGGCCGGGCTGCACGGCGCCGACGGCGGCACAGTGACAATCGGCAACGCCAAGAGCCCGTTCGATCCGACCCGCGACATCGGCATGGTGTTCCAGCAGGCGCTGCTCTTGAAGTGGCGCACCATTCTGGACAACGTGCTGCTGCCGGCCGAGATCGTCGGCCTGCCGATGAAGGCCGCGCGCGCGCGGGCGCACGATCTGCTCAATCTGGTCGGGCTTGCCGGCTACGAGCACAAATATCCGCAGCAGCTCTCCGGCGGTATGCAGCAGCGCACCGCGATCGCGCGCGCCTTCATTCACGATCCAAAGCTGATCCTGATGGACGAGCCGTTCGGTGCGCTGGATGCGCTGACGCGCGAGCAGATGAATCTCGAGATGCTGCGGATCTGGCGTGAGAGCGGCAAGACCATCATCTTCGTCACGCACTCGATCCAGGAAGCCGTCTTCCTGTCCTCGCACTGCGCCGTGCTGACGGCGGGTCCGGCGAAGATGGCCGATTATTTCCCGATCGACCTGCCCTTCCCGCGCGACCTGCCGCTGAAGACCACGGATGCGTTCGGCGTCTATGCGCGAAGGATCTATGCGAAGCTGGGGCTGGGCGCGGCGTAGCTCGCCACACGAAAATTCTCGTAGGGTGGGCAGAGCGAAAGCGTGCCCACCCTGGCAAAGTGGAGCAAGGTATGGCGGGCACGGCGCAAATGCGCCTTTGCCCACGCAACGAAAGTTGCGCGCTCAGCTCTTGTTGCGTGTCTTGCTGAGCAGATAATTGTCGTAGAAGTTCTCCGCGATCTGCGTGTAGAACAGCAGCTCCTTCATATAGGCGTCGTGGCTGTCCTTCGTCCGCCTGAACAAGTCGCTCTTGGCGGCGAGCTCGGTCAGATGATCATGAGTCGCGTTGTAGCAGGCCTCCAGCACCGGCTGCGGGAATGCCCTCAGCTCCGCGCCATTGGCGATCAGCCGCTTCAGCGCCGCCGGATTCACGCTGTCGTACTTCTCGAGCATCCAGGCGCCGGCCGCAGATCCCGCCTGGTTGACGATGGCCTGATATTGCTTGGGCAGCGAAGCCCATTTCTCATCGTTGACGATGATGTGGAGCATGGCGCCGCCTTCCCACCAGCCCGGGAAATAATAGTATTTGGCGACCTTCTGGAAACCGAGCTTCTCGTCATCATAGGGACCGACGAATTCGGCGGCATCGATCGTGCCCTTCTCGAGGGCCGGATAGACATCGCCACCGGCGATCTGTTGCGGGACGACGCCGAGCCGCGCCAGCACATGGCCGCCCATGCCCGCGATGCGGAATTTGAGTCCTTTGAGGTCGTCGACCGTCTTGATCTCCTTGCGGAACCAGCCGCCCATCTGGGTGCCGGAATTGCCGCACAGGATGGCGTGGGCCTTGAAGGGTTTGAGCGCTTCGTTGGTGAGGTCGGCGCCACCACCGAAGTGCCACCATGATTCCTGATGGCGATGGTTCATGCCGAACGGCGCGCCGGTGGCGTAGGCCAGCGCCGGCTCCTTGCCGATGTAGAAATAGAGCGGCGTCTGCGCCATCTCCACCGAGGCGGTGCTGACGGCATCGAGCGCCTGCAGGCCGGGCACGAGCTCGCCGGCGGCGAAGGTCTGGATCTGGAATTTGTTGTCGGTCGCTTCCGCGACGTATTTCGCGAACGTCTGCGCCGTACCGTAGATGGTGTCGAGCGACTTCGGGAAGCTCGAGGTTAGGCGCCATTTGATCTCGGGCGCGCCTTGCGCGAGTGCAGGGGCCGCAACCAGCGTCGTTGCGCCGGCGACTGCGCCGCCCTTGAGGAATGTACGGCGTTTCATGGGGGTCTCTCCCTAAAAGTAAATCTCAAGCATATCGGCGTTCGGCCACGATGTCCGTCCGCGAATTGCGCTGGGGTCTATCGGACCTGCGGGACTGTGAGCCCCTCAGAGCAGCTTCGCACTGACGAACAGCGCGCGCACGGCGTTGGTTGCCTGCACTGCCAACATGGCGTTACCGGCAGCGCCCTCCAGCGCCTCGACAGCATGCTCATGCAGGGAGCGGAATTCCATCCATTCCACAGACTTGAAATTGGTCAGGAACTGATAGGCCTGGCCGACGGTCGCAATCGCCAGCGTGTCACCGTTCAGCTTGATCTTGAACGTCGTCCGCAGCGGGGTCTCGGAGTTTGATGGATCACTCATGGGCTGCTTCTGGACGAGGACGACTTAACGAAGGGGAAACGGCAGCCCCGCCGCGGCAGGCAAGTATCAGGAATCAGTGCTCGCGCGCTGCGAGGCGGTCGCAGACCCGCGCAGGCTCGGCACCACGACCAGACGGTTGAACTCGCCATTGTCGTAGGCCTTGATGAAACGGTCATAGTCCTTGATCGAGACGCAACCGTTGGAATCGCCGCGCGGTCCGAGCATGTAATTGTGGGTCAGCAGGCCGACGCGCCCGAGCGCGTTGGTGCCTTCGACGGGCGTCATGCGCAGCGCGCGGACGCCATGGAACGGCTTTTCGCGCGGCTTCAGCTCGTAGGTCGCCGGCGGCGTCGCGCCGACCATGCGCCGATCGACATGGTCGGGGTTGTCCATCAGCGGGCCTAAGCCGGAATGGGCCTCGAGCGCCACGCCGCTTGGCAGGTAAACCGCCTTGGCCGAGATGTCATAGACCGCTGTCCGCGAATCGTAGCCGAGGGCCGCAAGATCGGGCGCCTTGCCGAACAGGCCGCTGTCGGGCGTCAGCGAGGCCAGCTTGATCTTGTCGGTGAATTTTTCGAAGAAATTGCGGTTATCGACCCGTGAACCAGTGTCGGCATACGCTTGGCTGGATGCGATCTGGGAGGCGAGATCGGCCTGGACCGGGCGCGAGCGCGGCATCGGGATGGTGTCGGCGCGCTGCGAGGGCCTCGCCTCCTCGGCCGCAGGCCGATCCTCCTCGGTCAGGATCGAGCGCCAGTCGTCGCCCTGGAGCCTCTCAGCCAGCATGGCCTTGGCATCGCGAAGCTTGAGCTGGACCGCGTTCAGGGCGGAGCGCTCCAGCGTCCGGAGGCCGAGTTCGCGGGCCGGCGGATTGCCGGAGGCCGAAGCGAAACGATCCTCGAATGAAGGGGCATTGGCCGGCGGCAACGCGGCGGAGACCAGTGGAGACGAATCGCCCATATCCGCGACCCACGCGGCGGCGCCAAGCGCCAGCGCGATCGCTGCCAGAGACAGCAAAATCGCTTCGGCTCGCCCGACACGGCGGCGCGACAACAGCCTCCCGGCATGTGCTGCGTCGGAAACCATCAGATCCCCAAATCGACCCCCGGGGGTGCCCAACCCCCACCCGGAGACTCTATACCAGCTACCACATTGGGAGCCAAAAGTTAGGCATAATCGCGGCCGGCAGGGGCCTGGCAAGGGGTCCGGCAAGGCTTTCAAGGTATCCAATGACCGATCCTTTCGATCTCGAGCGCTTTATCCGGGCCCAGGACCCGGTCTATCGCGACGTGCAGGGCGAGCTGGCCCGGGGCCGGAAGCAGACTCACTGGATGTGGTTCATCTTCCCGCAAGTCGCCGGCCTCGGCGTCAGCGCCATGTCGCAGCGCTACGCGATCGGCTCCCGCGCGGAGGCCCAGGCCTATCTCGCCCATCCCGTCCTCGGGGGGCGCCTGATCGAATGTACCAGGCTCGTGCTCGCCGTTCAGGGGCGGACCATCAACGCGATCCTGGGCGCGCCGGATGATACGAAATTCCGCTCGTCGATGACGCTGTTCGGTGCGGTTTCCGATGAGCCCGTTTTCGATCAGGCCCTCGCCCGCTACTTCGCCGGCGAGCGCGACCGCGCCACGCTGGAGATCCTGGCGAAGCTCGATCGAGCATCCGGCTGAGTTGACGCGAGCGGCAGCGTAAACCCGAGATTAATACCGGCTGCCTATCTTCCGAGCAAAATAATTCTCCCCGCGCCAATTGCCGGACAGATCATGAAAATCGGTACGCTCCTGACCACCGCCATCGTCTCGCTCTCGACCGTCGGCGGCGGCCTCGCCGTCTACGTCGCCGTGACCAAATACCAGATGATGGAGCGGATCGGCGAGGCGCAAGGCCGCCTGGCGATCGTCCGCGCGGCCAGCGACATCCCGCGCTATCTCAACCCCGAGCGCGGCTTTTCCACCAACATCCTCTACGGCCCCGCCACGATCGACCCTGCGCTGCTCGCCGAACAGGACAAGCTGCGCAAGCAGACCGACGGTGCCCGCGACAGGATGAACGCGCTGCGCAAGGAGCTGCCCGGCTCCTTCGACGACGGCAACATCATCGGCAGCAACATCGACGGCATCAATGCGAAATTCACGGCGCTGCGGGAGGCCATCGACAAGGCGCTCGCAGGGCCCGCAGAGGCCCGCAAGGACGCGGCCAAGAAGATCGTCGCCGACAATGCCGTGCTCAACAGCGGCGTGACCGCGCTGCTCAACGAGCAGGTCCGCCGCATGGCGATTCTCAACGGCGACGCCTACCGGCAGGCCAGCTACGCCAACATCGCGATGACGCTGCGCGACGTCGGCGGCTTCAACTCCAGCCTGCACAAGAATCTCGTCGGCGGCAAGAAACCGGCGACTGACGCCGAGAAGGCCGAGATCAGCCGCTCGCAGGGCCGCAACGATCAGATCGTGATGACGCTACAGGAACTGCGGGGCAACCCGGCGACTCCGGCGAACGTCGCCGCTGCGCTGGAGAAGTTCAACGCGGTCTATGTCGAGGAGTTCGGCCGCGAGCTCAAGCTGGTGAAGGACGGTGCGGTCAGCGGCAAGTACGAACACGACGTGGACACCTATTACGCCGCCACGCAGCGCGGTCTCGGCACCATCATCGACGTTCGCGACGCCTTTTATGATAACGCCGAGCAGATCCTTGCCGGCGCCTCCTCGGCCGCACGCACCAGCTTCACCGTCGCCCTCGTCGGCCTCCTTGCCGTGCTGATCGCCAGCGTCGGCCTCATTGTGGTGGTTCGCCGCCGCGTCTGCGCCCCGATCGTCAGCCTGACGACGCGGATGTCACGGCTTGCCGATGGCGAGGTTGCCGACGGCATCCCCGGTGCCGAGCGCTCCGACGAGATCGGCGCGATGGCCGCGGCGGTTCAGGTGTTCAAGGACAACATGATCCGGGCCGACCGGCTCGCCGCCGAGAAGCAGGCCGAGAACGACGGCAAGATGCGCCGTGCCCAGGCGCTCGACGACCTCACCCGCGCCTTCGAGGCCAAGGTCACCGAGCTGGTCGGCGGTCTGTCCCGGGCCTCCGCGACGATGGAAAGCACGGCGCAGTCGATGACCTCAACCGCGGCCCAGACCAACAGCCAGGCCGCAATCGTCGCCGCCGCCTCCGAACAGACCTCGACCAACGTGCAGACGGTCGCCAGCGCCACCGAGGAGCTGACCTCCTCGATCGCGGAGATCGGCCGTCAGGTCGCGCAATCCACCGAGATCGCCGCCCGCGCCGTCGACAATGCCCGCCGCACCGGCGATACCGCGCGCACGCTCGCCGAAGGCGCGCAGAAGATCGGCGACGTCGTCACGCTGATCCAGAGCATCGCCGAGCAGACCAACCTGCTGGCGCTGAACGCGACCATCGAGGCGGCCCGCGCCGGCGATGCCGGCCGCGGCTTTGCGGTGGTTGCTTCCGAAGTGAAGTCGCTGGCGGGCCAGACTGCCAAGGCCACCACCGAAATCTCCGAGCAGATCACCGCGATCCAGAGCGCGAGCGACGAGACCGTGGCCGCGATCCGCAACGTCGCCGACGTCATCGCCGAGATCGACCAGATTGGCGCTGCGATTGCCGCCGCGATCGAGGAGCAGGGCTCGGCCACCAAGGAGATCGCCCGCAGCGTCCAGGACGCCGCCCGCGGCACCCAGGAAGTCAACAGCAACATCTCCGGCGTGCAACGCGCCGCGGATGACTCGGGAGCCGCCGCCCGGGAGGTGCTGGGCGCCGCCGAGCAGCTCTCGACCCAGTCGCGCGATCTCGCCGGACAGTTCGACCGCTTCCTTGGCGAGGTCAGGGCGGCGTAAGACGTCTCAATAAGGCGGCGCCTTGCGCGCCCGCTGCGCTTTGGCCGCCTCGATCCACCACGCAAGATCGTCGGCAAAGCGCGGGAACGAGCGTTCCAGCGCCTTGCCGCCGTCGCCGATCGGCTCTCCGTCGTCCGACAGCGTTTGCGCGATCGGGCCGACGCCGATCGTGCTCGACACCACCACCATGCCCATCTCCGACAGCGTGCCGTGCCAGGCGGTCGCGGCGCGCGCGCCCGAGAGCCGGCCGGCCGAGTAGCTCACGATCGCAGCCGGACGCCAGAACCATTCTTCGAGGAAATGGTCGGTGAGGTTCTTCAGGCCGGGCTGAATGCCCCAATTGTATTCGCCGGTGACAAAAACAAAACCGTCGGCGCCGCGGATCTGTCCGGCCAGCCTTTCCAGCGCCTCCGGCGCGGTGCCTTTGGGATATTCCTTGTACATGCGGTCCAGCATCGGCAGGCCGATCGTCTTGGCGTCGATGAATTCGACCTCCTGGCCGCGGCCGCGCAGACGATTGATGACGAAATTCGCGAGGCGGATGCCCATGCGGTCGGAACGATAGGAACCGTAGAGGACGAGGATGCGATTGCTCATGATGGCCGCATCCTAGCATGTCGCCGGGGCGCGCAGAGATTCTCTTTGTCGCGGCGCTGGAGTGTCGCGGCACTTGAGTGTCGCGATGATCGAGCCTCGCGGCGCTTCAGTGCGTCGCGCGATATCTGGCGCGGTGCGGAATGGACCGGCAGGCCAGGCCGTCGGCCAGCAGCTTCATATCCTCGTGCTTGCCACTGCGGATCAGCCGGCCGAGCTCCTCGGGTGTGAAAGGAAGACTTGGATCATCATCGATCGGGCGCCGCATTCGCGGACCAAATAACCGTCGAACCAGGCTAGCCAGCCGCCGCATGTGAATTCCCTCGCGCCAGCAACAAACCTCTCAGTCTGCATATTGTTCCTCCCGCACCTTCGAGATTGCAAGAGGGCGCTAACGACTCCGCGCCAAAAATTTCCGCCGGAGAATAATCTCCTTCACGTCGTGCTATTCGGCAAAACCCACGTAGCGCACGAACTCGTCGTTATGTTCGCGGTCCGAGCGAACTGCATTCGCGGCAAAGCGTCGTCGGGATAGCCCAGCGCGACGCAGGTCATGATCACCTCATCCTCCGGAATCTTCGCGATCTCGCGCACGATGTCCGAGCGCATGATGCCCTGTCCGTTGATCACCGAACCGAGGCCGCGATCCCACGCCGCGAGCACGATGCCGTAGCAGAGCGCACCGAGATCGAAATGGCAGACCGCGCCGGGATCGCGCGCGGCACCGGCTCCTTCTTGAAGCCACGCACGCTGCGGCGCGACTGCACCAACGTTTCGAATTCCACCTCTTGAACCTCCCTGCCCGTTCTACCTGCGTTGCAGCGCCGGTTGCCGATGCGGCGCGCAAAATCTATGCTGACCCGCAAGCAAGACCAAGAACCCCGCGAGGAGATACGCCATGGCCGCGCCGCTAGATTCCGTCATCGCCCAGATCATTCCGCTCATGCCGATGCGCGATCCCACCACGATGACGCCACAGAGCGCCCGCGATTCCTTGCGCGCACTGGCTGCCTCGCGCGCGGCCATTCCGCCACCGCGCGTCGATAGCGTGCAGGATATCAAGGTGAAAGGCGGCGCTGGCCCGCTCGATGCACGCGTCTATCGGGTCGGCTCCACGCCTGCAACGACGGTGGTGTTCTTCCATGGCGGCGGCTGGGTTGCGGGCGATCTCGAAACCCACGACCGGCAGGCGCGCAACCTCGCGATCGAGACCGGTGCGGTCGTCGTCTCCGTCGACTATCGCCGTCCGCCCGAGACGCGCTTTCCCGGCGCCTTCGAGGATGCCTTCGCCGCCGTCAGTGACATCTTCAACCGCGTCGCGGAATTTGGCGGCGATGCGAAGCGCGTTGGCGTCGCCGGCGACAGCGCCGGCGGCAATCTCGCGGCGACCACCGCGATCGCTTGCCGCGATGCCGGCATCAAGCTTGCCGCGCAATTATTGGTCTATCCCGTGACCGACGTCCTCGGCGCTTATGCCGATGCGCGCGAGAACGCGCGCTATCCCTCGCGCGCCGAGAATGCCGATGGTTACTTCCTGACGCGTGCCACGATGGAATGGTTTTGCGGCCATTATCTCGCCGATCCCCGCCATGCTTCGGACTGGCGGGTCTCACCCCTGCGCGCGGCATCTCTCGCCGGTGTCGCACCCGCGGTCGTGACCACCGCCTGGTTCGATCCCCTGCGCGACGAGGGCGCGGCCTATGCGCGGGCACTGGAGGCGGCCGGCGTCCGCGTCAAGCACCATGAGGGCCCCGGCCTGATCCATGGCTATTTCGGCATGGGCGATGCCTCGGACGTCGCGCGCGCCGAGGCGCAGCGTGCACGCGCCGACTTCAAGGCCCTGCTCGTGCGCGGCGTCTGAGAGCGCTAGATGCTCCGCGCCCGCTGCGCGACAGTGTGCCCCCATATGTGGAACGGCCCGCGTGGCAAGAGCTTTTGCAGTCGATCTCACACATTGGAACGGTGCGGTCATATGTCCGGCCTTTGCGCGCGGCAC
>NZ_JADPKE010000054.1:0-3898 GCF_023073795.1 Bradyrhizobium sp. 159
GCGCGCAGCGCCAGCCTTGAGCCCGCTCGATCACCGGTCTACTTCAACACAGTTGCTCCCCGGGGAGCGATGCACTATTGCCCCCGTCGCCTTGCCGATAACTGATGCCGCGGTCCGGTTGGGCCGCTCACATCACCGCAAGACTTGGCGCACAGACCCCGGGCGCCAGGACCACACGATTTCGCCATACGCCGATCGCACCGGTCGAGTGCGCGAGGTCTTCGCTCACGGCTCTCCGCCCTGCGAAGCTCTTCGCGCCGATGTAACCTGCGTCCACCGCCGCCCGGCCCGCGTGTCGTGACGATCGCGATACCCCCCTCTTGCTTGGGCCGGGTTGCCGCGACACATACGCGATTTCCGAATTTCGGTAAAGCGGAATATTTTGGATGGCGCACGTTGACCCACGGCTTGGTGTTTCGCCCCGCCGGCAACGCGATATCATGTAGCCTGGATGGAGCGCAGCGTAATCCGGGATTCCATCCGCTCCCGGATTACGGTTCGCTCCGTCCGGGCTGCCGCCGTTATCGCGCGTGACTGCTTCAACATCGTCCTTGCGCTTGCAATGACGCAGGCGGCGACAACGGCGATCTTCAGCTCACAATGTATGCCGCAAAAAGAACGACCCGCCGCTCGATGAAGCGGCGGGTCCTTGCAACGAAGCCCGATTCGCTACCAGTTGCGATAGCTGCCGGTCAGCGTGCCGTTGTTGTTGCCGTCAGGACCGACATCGCCCTGCGTTGAGCTCGGGGTCGGATGGCGGGTGCCGTTGTACGCGCCATATGGTCCGGCGACATCCGGATAGTACGCGCGCGGCTGAACCGGTTCGTAGGCGGGGGCGGTGCGGTCCCAACCCACGCGCGGCCCATTCCAGTCGTAGCCCTGCGCCGATGCGGCTGTTGCGCCTGCGACGAGCGATGCCGTGACCAGGCAGAGGAGTTTTGACTTGTTCTGCATTGAAGATGCTCCTTGCTTGTGTCGGGGCCAACGGTTGCAATGCGGGAGCGTTCCGGACGTATTGGCCGGGGAGCGATCAACTCCGATCAACTGGTTATGAATCGCGTGCCGCGGAACGAAGTCGCTGAAATGGGACGGAAATTCCAGGCGTTCTGCCGCACCATGTTCCCCATTAATCCCGTGGCTTAACCAATAATTAATTATACGTTTGCTGGCGGGCGACAGCCCGGCCTAGCGTGTGGTGGGGGAGCCGCGACCCGCGAAGCCAAACGAGTTGGTGCGTATCATGATGTCGAGATCACAAGGGGCGCTATTCGCCTCGCTCAGCGCAGCCGCGCTGCTCCTTAGCCCCAGCGACAGTTTTGCCAGGCCCGGTGGCGCCGCGCCGCACGGGCTGGCCGCCGCGCCTCCAAATGCAATGGCGCGTGCGCCGATCGGGCCTGGCGCCCGGTTCCACCGGCGCGGCAATCCCTGGGTCTATTGGCCGGGTGGCGGCGGGTTCTTCTACGACGGTGCGACGTATAGCCAACCTTTCGGCGAGGCGGCTCAGTCGTTCTCCAGCGATGTGCGCTATACCTATACGTATGACGTTCCCTGGGATTGGGCGCACCGCTTTCCGCCGAATGTCGTGCCGTCCGACCGGCCCTATGTGCCGAGCTGCCCGACGGAGCAGGTGACGGTGCCCGGCCGCGGCGGCGGCGAGCACACCGTCAACATCATGCGCTGCTACTGAGCTAGGCCGTGTACTCATAAAGCAATGTCGGCTCCTGAGGGCCGAGCGGAAGGGTCCGCTCGGTGAGACATAGCGGACTAGATTCGCTACCCCGAGTTCTCCGCATCTTGACCCCAAATCGAAGTCGGACTTGCGGAGCCGCGCGTCCATTGCCAGCGGAGCTTGCCCACGCTCTTGGGACCGTTCCTATGCGGCGCGAACGTAGCCGTAGCGCAGGTTCGATGGTTGCTTCGAAGCTTGCGTGTACTCGTTCTTGAGTGCCGCGAGGCGGTCCTCGGAAAAGGCCGGCATCCTGGTATTCTCGGCCGCCTTCAGCTTGATCTTGTAGAATCTGGTTGCGTTGCCCGCGAAGATCAGCTGCTTGGTAGCGCTGTTGGCGTCGCCAAGCGCCGCAAACCCGTACTTCTTCTGCATATCCTCCGGGATTTCGAGCCGGCGCAGCGCCTCGATCTGCCACTGTGGTGAACCGTACCAGACCGAGTCGGTGCCCCACATGACGTGGTCAACACCCATCCCCTTTATCAGCGTGCCAATGAGCGCGGCGCAGAACTTCGGATGCGCCACCGCCGAGTTGGCAAAGGACGTGCCGAGCTCGGCATAGACGTTGGTGACGCCGAACTTCTGCGGGATTTCCGCGAGATCGGTAGCCCACTGGATACGGCCGGTCTGCTCGAAATCCGCCCACGCACGATCGGGTAGCTCGAGGAACGGCCGCAGCGCCGAATGATAGATCACGAAGTTCATCTGCGGCCAATCTTTCGCGGCTTTTCCGATGTCCCACGCCGTTGCATATTCCCAGACGCCGGCGAACGACTTCTCGTAATCGGGCGGCAGCAACCCCTTGTGGATGCACAGCGTGTTGATGCCGGCCTTCACTGCTTTCTCGTAGAACGGATACATCACCTGCTCGTCGTCGAGCCGCCATGGGAACTTCGAGGGCGCCAGCGGATCACCAATCGTGTAGGACTTCCAGGAATCCGGTTTGTAGACCTCGATCGCCTTGTCCACCTCGTCCATCCAGCCGGGTTGCTTGGGGGTGATGACGCTATGCGCCAGCAGGCGGCGCGAACCGGCGAAGTCGTTGATCAGTTCTCGCGCCTTGACGATCTGCTCATTGGATAGCAGCCACCAACTCGGGTCGTCGAAGGGCGCGCCGCTCAGGAGCGCCATGTTGGTGTCGCTGTCGTAGTAGATCTCTTTCACATAGTTCTGGAACTTGTAGCGGGCGAGCGAGGAGACGCCTTCCTCCTTCATCTTCGGATTCCAGTGCTGGCTCGCAAAGTCCGCCAGCCCCAACAGTTCCTTGTGGTCGAAGTCGTCCCGCACGAAATGAGTCTGGACATCGAAGATGAATTGGCCTGCAAGGCTTTGCGCGCGGGCCAGCATCAGCTCGGGCTCGCGGGCTTCAGCGGGCGCGACCTGGAAAACATTGCCGTAGATGTCGTTCATGGCGAGGAACGCTGCCGCCATGCCGCAGCTCGTGTGCAAGAACTGCCTGCGGCTCAAGCCGAGATGCCTGCCGTTGACATCAGCGAGCTCGTTGATCCGTGCCTCGACTTTCTTTTGCGTATCGCTCTGCGGGGGCGGGAGATACTCGCCATTGGAGACAATCTGGGTCGGGATAGGCGTTGCCGCCGATGCCGCCTCCGCGCCCGCGACGAGACGCTGTTCTCGCTCACTAAGCCAGGTGCTCATTGTTGTCCTCCCGTTTGTTGGCCGTCGACCGCGCTAGGTGCGCGCATGAGGCGCGTGTGGCTACTCCCAATCAGTTGGCAGGACCGACTAGGCGTACCTCTCCGGTTCAGCTACGCATGAAGCCATCACGCGCCCAAAGCCTAGGCGAATCTCTGCATCGCTTCATCCTGCGAGAGCGCAGGCATACCCGAGAAACCACTTGCAGTTATGGGTATCATCGCTGATTCAATGCTCAAACTTCTACTCGCGCAAGCGATGTGATTCGACAGTCACGCTGTCCCAACGCCGCATCATTCTTTCATCTGATCGTTTTCAGCTGGAGTAAAAGACTCGTTGCTCAAATGGACTGCGTCGGCTCATGACCGATTCCGTTGAAAAAGGCCGGCAGTATTTCGTTGTAATAGCTCCGTCGCGACGTGGCCGGAACTGCTCTTACTGACCCTATGCGAGCGTCGGGGTGGGCATCGGGATCAGCTTGGCCATCTTTCGAAGGTTTTGGGCGGTGGCTGCGAGGAT
>NZ_JADPKE010000062.1:0-1100 GCF_023073795.1 Bradyrhizobium sp. 159
TTCAGGGCACGAATACGGGAACCGTCATCAACGCTGCGACCACTGGTGCGAGCCTGCTGAACGGCACAGCGACCGCTGGCGACGCCAACGCCGGCGTTGCCGCGGGCGACACGTTCACCGTCAACGGCAAGACCATCACCTTTGCCGCCGGCGACGTGCCCACGACCGCCCCGACCGGTCAGACCCGGGTCGCTGCCACCGGTATCACGACCGGTAACGTCTACACGGACAACACCAGCGGTAACGTGACGATCTATCTCGGTTCGGGCACGAAGGCTGCGGTAGGCGACGTCCTGACTGCCATCGACCTCGCCAGCGGGGTGCAGAGCAACGTTGCCGGGACCCTGACGGTCAACAGCGGCCAGACGATCTCGTCCGTCAGCGGCGGCGGTGCGCTCGTCCTGAAGAGCACGATCGGTTCTGACCTCAGCGTAACGGGCAAGGCCGACATCCTCAACAAGCTCGGCCTGACCAGCGCGACCGGCGCCGGCAGCGTCACTGCGACGGCGGCCCGTACCACGAGCTCGGCGACCCTGTCGTCGTTCATCTCGTCGGGTTCGACCCTGAACGTCGATGGCCATGTCATCACCTTCAAGGACGGTCCGACGCCGACGGCGGCTTCGCTGGCCTCCACCCAGGGCGTGTCGGGTAACGTCGTCACCGATGGCAACGGCAACTCGACGGTCTACCTGCAGAGCTCGACGATCGCCGACGTGCTGAAGGCGATCGACTTCGCCACGGGCGTGCAGACCTTCACGCTCAACGGCAGCGGCGGCGGTACGCTTGCGACCGCCTCGGGTCAGACGGCTTCGTCGATCAACGCCTCCGGCCAGCTCAAGCTGTCCACCGGCGTCAATGCCGACCTGTCGATCACCGGCACCGGCAACGCGCTGTCCGCGCTCGGTCTTGCCGGCAACACCGGTACGTCCTCGGCGTTCACCGCGGCCCGCACCTCCGGCACCGGCGGCATCAACGGCAAGACCTTGACCTTCAGCTCCTTCAACGGCGGTACGGCGGTCAACGTCACCTTCGGCGACGGCACCAACGGAACGGTCAAGACCCTCGATCAACTCAACACCGCGCTTCAGGCCAACAACCTG
>NZ_JADPKE010000019.1:0-3648 GCF_023073795.1 Bradyrhizobium sp. 159
CATCAGCCTGTTATCCCCGGCGTACCTTTTATCCGTTGAGCGATGGCCCATCCACGCGGGACCACCGGATCACTATGACCGACTTTCGTCTCTGCTCGACGTGTCTGTCTCGCAGTCAAGCGGGCTTATGCCATTGCACGCGACGAGCGATTTCCGACCGCTCTGAGCCCACCTTCGTACGCCTCCGTTACGCTTTGGGAGGCGACCGCCCCAGTCAAACTGCCTGCCATGCGCGGTCCCGAACCCCGATCAGGGGCTGCGGTTAGACCACCATGTCGTCAAGGGTGGTATTTCAAGGGTGGCTCCACGCAGGCTGGCGCCCGCGCTTCAAAGCCTACCACCTATCCTACACATGCCGACACGAAGGCCAGCGCAAAGCTACAGTAAAGGTGCACGGGGTCTTTCCGTCTGACCGCAGGAACCCCGCATCTTCACGGGGAATTCAATTTCACTGAGCCGATGCTGGAGACAGCGGGGAGATCGTTACGCCATTCGTGCAGGTCGGAACTTACCCGACAAGGAATTTCGCTACCTTAGGACCGTTATAGTTACGGCCGCCGTTTACCGGGGCTTCAATTCAAGGCTCTCACCTCTCCTCTTAACCTTCCGGCACCGGGCAGGCGTCAGGCCCTATACGTCGTCTTACAGACTTCGCAGAGCCCTGTGTTTTAGATAAACAGTCGCCACCCCCTGGTCTGTGCCCCCCGACCCTGCTTGCGCAAAGCCGGGGCCTCCTTATCCCGAAGTTACGGAGGCAAATTGCCGAGTTCCTTCAGCATCGTTCTCTCAAGCGCCTTGGTATACTCTACCTGTCCACCTGTGTCGGTTTCGGGTACGGTCGTACGCGGAGGCTATTTCCTGGGACCCCTTCACCGCCCGAGCAATCCGATAAGCTCAGACGATACACGGCATCCGTCACCATCCGCTGGCCGGGGACTATTCACCCCGTTCCCATCGACTACGCCTTTCGGCCTCGCCTTAGGGACCGGCTAACCCTGCGAAGATTAACTTTACGCAGGAACCCTTGGACTTTCGGCGAGAGTGTCTTTCACACTCTTTGTCGTTACTCATGTCAGCATTCGCACTTCCCATACCTCCAGGAGCCCTCACGGGTCTCCCTTCGCCGGCCTAGGGAACGCTCCGCTACCGCGTATCTTGCGATACACCCGAAGCTTCGGCTCGTGGCTTGAGCCCCGTTACATTTTCGGCGCAGGACCCCTTGTTTAGACCAGTGAGCTGTTACGCTTTCTTTAAAGGATGGCTGCTTCTAAGCCAACCTCCTGGTTGTTTTGGGAGTCCCACATCCTTTCCCACTTAGCCACGAATTGGGGGCCTTAGCTGTCGGTCAGGGTTGTTTCCCTCTCCACGACGGACGTTAGCACCCGCCGTGTGTCTCCCGAGCAGTACTCGTGCGTATTCGGAGTTTGGTTGGGTTTGGTACCGCTGTGGGCGGCCCTAGCCCATCCAGTGCTCTACCCCGCACGGTATTCACTCGAGGCGCTACCTAAATAGCTTTCGCGGAGAACCAGCTATTTCCGAGTTTGATTGGCCTTTCACCCCTAGCCACACGTCATCCAAGACCTTTTCAACGGGCACTGGTTCGGACCTCCAGTGGGTGTTACCCCACCTTCATCCTGCACATGGCTAGATCACTCGGTTTCGGGTCTAAAGCCACGAACTGAACGCCCTGTTCAGACTCGCTTTCGCTGCGCCTCCACCTACCGGCTTAAGCTTGCTCGTAACTTTAAGTCGCTGACCCATTATACAAAAGGTACGCAGTCACCCAGGACAAACCTTGGGCTCCTACTGTTTGTAAGCATCCGGTTTCAGGTGCTGTTTCACTCCCCTCGTCGGGGTGCTTTTCACCTTTCCCTCACGGTACTGGTTCACTATCGGTCGCTGAGGAGTACTTAGGCTTGGAGGGTGGTCCCCCCATGTTCAGACAGGATTTCACGTGTCCCGCCCTACTCGAGTCCTGCCGATCGTCCGTCCCGTACGGGGCTCTCACCCTTCACGCCGGCCGTTCCAGGCCGTTCCGGTAAACTCACTGCAGGCACTGGCCTGGTCCGCGTTCGCTCGCCACTACTAACGGAGTCTCGTTGATGTCCTTTCCTCCGGGTACTGAGATGTTTCAGTTCCCCGGGTTCGCTTCAAACCCCTATGGATTCAGGATTTGATACCTTCATCTGACCAATCGTAGTGAGGGGCCAAACCAGCGTTTCCGCCAGCCTGACACCACAATACGAAGGGTCGAAGGTGGGTTTCCCCATTCGGAAATCCCTGGATCAAAGCTCGTTCGCAGCTCCCCAAGGCTTATCGCAGCGTACCACGTCCTTCATCGCCTCTCAGCGCCAAGGCATCCACCGAATGCTCTTAAGGCACTTGATCGCTCTCATGATCGATGTCCGAGCCTGACCGGCAGCCGCATCAGCGGATGACGTCAGGCACAGGACCACGGTCACGATAAAGACCAGTGACCAAACCGCTCTTCAGCGGTTCGGTCACATGCTTGCCGAACATGACCTCCAACGGGCACCCCGCTTTCGCGGGACCCGCGGTCACATTCCCTCTTCACAGTTTTTAGATATCGATGCCGCCTGCTGCGCTCAGCGCTGGCAAGGGCAAACTTGCTGCCTTCTCTTCCGGATGATCACCGCGCCTTCACGAAGAGGCGCTGGTGGAGACGGACGGGATCGAACCGACGACCTGATGCTTGCAAAGCAACTGCTCTCCCAGCTGAGCTACGTCCCCTGATCATGGTGGGCCTGGGACGACTCGAACGTCCGACCTCACCCTTATCAGGGGTGCGCTCTAACCACCTGAGCTACAGGCCCGAGCGGTGATCCCGCTTATCCGGATGAGAAAGAGAAACGAGGGCGGCCTCTCCAGGTCCCGCCAATCGAAGCCCTGACTGGGCTTCATGTATCCAATGACGTCTCGAGTGGCGGCCCGTCAGCCAGACGGCTGCCGGTCGTCCAAAAGAAACATCCTTAGAAAGGAGGTGATCCAGCCGCAGGTTCCCCTACGGCTACCTTGTTACGACTTCACCCCAGTCGCTGACCCTACCGTGGTCGCCTGCCTCCTTGCGGTTGGCGCAGCGCCGTCGGGTAAGACCAACTCCCATGGTGTGACGGGCGGTGTGTACAAGGCCCGGGAACGTATTCACCGTGGCGTGCTGATCCACGATTACTAGCGATTCCGCCTTCATGCACCCGAGTTGCAGAGTGCAATCCGAACTGAGACGGCTTTTCGGGATTTGCTCCAGGTCGCCCCTTCGCTTCCCTCTGTCACCGCCATTGTAGCACGTGTGTAGCCCATCCCGTAAGGGCCATGAGGACTTGACGTCATCCCCACCTTCCTCGCGGCTTATCACCGGCAGTCTCCCTAGAGTGCCCAACTCAATGATGGCAACTAAGGACGTGGGTTGCGCTCGTTGCGGGACTTAACCCAACATCTCACGACACGAGCTGACGACAGCCATGCAGCACCTGTGTGCACGCCTCCGAAGAGGATCCCCGGTCTCCCAGGGTAACATGCCATGTCAAGGGATGGTAAGGTTCTGCGCGTTGCGTCGAATTAAACCACATGCTCCACCGCTTGTGCGGGCCCCCGTCAATTCCTTTGAGTTTTAATCTTGCGACCGTACTC